>JBKGZA010000026.1:0-24935 GCA_046545815.1 Bacteroidales bacterium | reverse complement strand
ACTTTTCAATCGTATTTGGTACCAGATCATTTTTGTTTTAGAACCCCTAAATCCATAAAAGAAGGCCTTCCCGAAGGAAGACCCACCCAAACCCGCGGAGAGAGGGGGATTTGAACCCCCGGTCCCACTGTTGCGGGACGCCGGTTTAGCAAACCGGTGGATTAAGCCGCTCTCCCATCTCTCCGTAAAAGCGTACGCAAAAATATAAAATTGAATCAAATCCACAAAAAAAATCGAAAAATCTATAATTCCCGGTTATAATAGGAATTCAAACACTCATGCATTAAATTATTCGTTGTCTTCCGTATTATCAGTGGATCCGGATGATGATTGATCTTCAGGAGGCTTGGAGATGGCATCCCGCATCTCAGTATCGGACTGGATATTTTTCATCCGGTAATAATCCATAACGCCAATGTTGCCGTTCCGCAGGGCTTCTGAAATAGCCTGAGGCACTTCTTTTTCTGCCTGGATAACCGCTGCACGGGCTTCCTGTGCTTTAGCCTTCATCTCCTGTTCCTCGGCCACAGCCATAGCCCTTCTTTCCTCTGCCTTGGCCTGGGCAATGTTCTTATCAGCATTGGCCTGATCGATCTGCAAACCTGCCCCTACGTTCTTGCCAATATCCATATCGGCAATATCAATGGACAAAATCTCAAAAGCGGTGCCTGAATCCAGTCCTTTCTCCAGAACCACCCGCGAGATGGAGTCTGGATTTTCCAGAACAGCCTTATGTGAGCTGGCTGAGCCTATCGAAGATACGATACCCTCACCTACCCGGGCCAACACGGTTTCCTCGCCTGCTCCACCAACAAGCTGCTTGATGTTAGCCCTGACGGTCACCCTGGCTTTGGATATCAACTGGATACCGTCTTTGGCAACAGCCGTAACGGGAGGCGTATTGATCACTTTCGGGTTAACCGACATCTGAACTGCCTGAAAAACATCACGCCCAGCCAGATCAATGGCCGTGGCCATCTTGAAATCAAGTTTAATATTCGCTTTTTCTGCTGACACCAAGGCATGAGTAACCTCAGGCACATGACCACCCGCCAGGTAGTGCGCCTCCAGGTCGTTCCGGTAAAGTGTCAAACCGGCCTTATTTCCTTCTATCATTGAATTGACAACGACTGAAGGAGGAACCTTCCTCCACCGCATCAAAACGAGCTGAAGCAACGATATCCTTACTCCGGATACAAGGGCTGAAAACCAAAGTCCTATTGGAACAAAATACAGGATGATCCAAAGACCGATAATGGCCCCAATAATAATTACAATATACATTCCGATTCCTTCCATAATTAATAAATTAAATGTTTATTCTTCTATTGATTTTACAACCACACTAAAATCCTTGATGTTTAAAACCTTGATCTTTTTCTTTTGTTCAATATAAGGCCCGATGGATTTCGCTTCCAGGTATTCTCCGTTTATCAGGACCTTCCCCATGGGATTAAGCCGGGTGACAGTCACACCCTCATCCCCCACCTTCACTTTCTCCTCTTCATAGGAAGAAACCCTGCCGCTGATGGTAGAATTCAACATAAGGTGCTTCCAGGTACGCGCCCGAAGCGAATAGGCTATAATGACCACAGAAAAAAACACCGCCCCTGCCAATATATAATGACCCTCCGGGGTACCCAGGCTGTTATAACCCATGTAGACACCCCCAACCAGCAAAATAAACCCGGTGATCCCCGCCACGGTAACACCGGGAACCAGTAAAAATTCCACAAGGAAAAGGAAAATCCCCAGTAGAATCAACAGCAAAATGGCAATAAACGACATCGAGGGGTATAATGATAATTAATTAATAAATTTCCGCCTGAAGGCCACGCTCTGTCAACCCATCCTTCATCACCTTAAGTTCCTGATAGGAACCTTTTTTAACTTCACATTTTCCATTATAATGCGTCAGATAAGTACATTGCTCGGCCTGGACATTATCATGGTTGCATATTTCTATCAGGGATTCAATCACATAATTGAAATCATTTACCTCATCGTTATAGAGAATAAGGTTTTTCTCTTTATTGCGATCTGATTGGGAACCTGAATTGTGCTGTTTGCGTAGTCTGTCTCCTTCACCCATATTTTAAGGCCATTTCTTTTTACATTCAGCGGGTTAAAGATAATTGGTTTATTTGTATTTTTCAAAAAAATTTCCTGACTTTTTTATATTTTTAACAATTTCCTGGCCGAATCAGGCATGTTAAAAAGGAGGAAAGCCCTACTGCAGGGCAAATTATCAAGATAAAACATAATAAAATTAAAACGGTAATTTGTTGATAAAATTATTAACCCATAAGAATTTATTTCACGCATTATTGTTAACTTTACCTAATAAAAATAAAATCTTGTATGGCTACAAAACAGAGCAACAATTCAAAACAACAGGGGACCAAAACCAATCAGCAGGAAACCAAACAAAAAGATAACCAAAACACAAAATCCCAGGCCAATCAGGAAAAAATGAAAGCCCTGGAACTAACCCTTGACAAGATTGAAAAGGGGTATGGCAAAGGCACGATCATGAAGATGGGGGATAAGGCAGTGGCTGATGTACCCTCCATCTCCTCGGGTTCCATTTCGCTGGATATGGCGCTCGGAGTAGGGGGCTATCCCCGGGGCCGGGTTGTCGAGGTTTACGGACCGGAAGCCTCAGGCAAAACCACCCTCGCCATCCATGCAATTGCCGAAGCTCAGAAAAAAGGCGGAATTGCTGCTATTCTGGACGCTGAACATGCCTTTGACCGCTTCTACGCAGAAAAACTGGGTGTGGATGTCGAAAACCTGCTCATCTCCCAACCCGACCATGGAGAACAGGCACTTGAAGTCGCCGACCACCTCATCCGTTCCGGAGCTGTGGACATCGTGGTGATTGATTCGGTGGCCGCTTTGACCCCGAAGTCAGAACTTGAAGGCGATATGGGAGATTCCAAGATGGGCCTTCAGGCCAGGCTTATGTCACAAGCATTAAGGAAACTGGCCGCAAACATCAGCAAAACCAATACGTGTTGCATGTTTATCAACCAGTTGCGGGAAAAAATCGGCGTGATGTTCGGTAATCCGGAAACTACCACCGGCGGCAATGCCCTCAAGTTTTACTCATCGGTGAGGGTGGATATAAGACGTATCGGCCAGATCAAGGAAGGAGAAGAGGTCAGGGGAAGCCGCACACGTGTTAAAGTGGTCAAAAATAAGCTCGCTCCCCCATTCCGTAAAGCCGAATTTGATATTATGTATGGCGAAGGCATCTCAAAAGCCGGAGAAATCATCGACCTGGGCGTGGAGCACAAAGTGATACGCAAAAGTGGCTCCTGGTACAGTTACGGTGAAACCAAGCTCGGACAGGGAAGAGAAGCCGTCAAACAACTGCTCCGGGATAATCCTGAACTCGCAGAAGAACTGGAAAATAAAATTAAGGAAAAACTGAAGGAGAAGGAAGAACAGAGCTAAGATACAGTGGTGAGCTGGCTAATGAATAATGTTGGACAGAAGTTTGACTAAAAGTTTGATTGTTTTACAGAAGTTTGATGTTGTACGAATTTGTTCAGAGACACGTCATGGCGTGTCTCAATGGATAGCAGGAAATATGGGAAGAGGGGAAGAAAAGAAGAAGAGAAAACGGAAAAGTAAGCGGGGTGCATGTGGGTAAAGCGATTTATCTTTAACAGGGTAGTAGAGACGCAAAGCATTGCCTATCAAATGTTAATTTGTTAAAAAAAATTTTTATGAATGATAGAATTAATCAAACTTACATCATGAAAAAAAGTATCCTTCCTATTCTTGTGTTTTTTATGGTTCTATCTCTGTTTTCTTGTACGGAGAAAGCGGAAGAATCTTTAAATACACCGGAAAATCCGGTCAATCAGGTAGAGTTGAAATCCGATGTCATGACTCCTGAAGCCCTATGGTCCTTCGGCAGGATAAACGGCATAAGGGTTTCTCCTGATAAGGATCAGATCCTGTTCACCTCTACTTTCTATGATATAGAAGCCAACATGAGCAATGGAGAAATTTATGTCACCCCGGTAGAAGGGGGCGATATGCAAAACATTACCCGGTCGGCAGCCACCGAATTCAATGTCCGCTGGCGTCCT
The DNA here is from genome assembly GCA_046545815.1 of Bacteroidales bacterium. GTDB lineage: Bacteria > Bacteroidota > Bacteroidia > Bacteroidales > UBA12077 > JAGXLC01. Next base: position 20,832 of record JBKGZA010000026.1, on the reverse strand, counting down.
GACGGAGAAAAAATCGGATACCTCTCCTCAGAAAATGGCACCACTCAACTTTGGGAGATGAACCCCGACGGAAGCGACAAAAAACAAATCTCCCATATTGAAGGCGGTATCAATGGATTCGAGTATGCACCGAACCAGGAAAAGATACTCTATATTAAGGAAGTCAAACTTGACGAAAGCGTGCAAGACATCCATCCCGATCTTCCCGAAGCCAATGCAAGGATAGAGGACGATCTGATGTACCGCCACTGGGATGAATGGCACAATTACAAATACAGCCATGTTTTTGTAGCCGATTATAATGGTTTAGAACTTACCAATTCTTTGGATATCATGGAAGGTGAAAAATACCATGCTCCGCTGGAACCTTTTGGGGGAATAGAACAGGTGAACTGGAGCCCCGACAGCAAAAAAATCACTTACACCAGCAAAAAGCTCAAAGGCAAAGAATACACCCTCAGCACGGACTCGGAGATATACATCTATGATCTGGAGAGCGGTACAACAGAAAATTTGACCAGAGAAGGACATGAGGGGTATGACAAGGCAGCGGTTTATTCTCCCAACGGAGAGATGATCGCCTGGGAAAGCATGCGCAGGGATGGGTATGAATCCGACAAGAACAGAATTTTCGTTTACAATTTCAATACTGGTGAAGAAACCAACTATTCAACGGACTTCGAACAGAATGCCCATGGCCTCACGTGGAGCGCCGACAGCAAAAAGCTTTATTTTACCAGTGATTACCACGCCCGCTTTCAGATTTATGAGCTTGAGCTGGAGAGCGGGAACATAAGGCAGGTTACCGAAGGCAGGCACAATTACCGTTCTGTGGAGCCTGCCGGAGATGTACTGATCGGATCCAAACAATCTATGTCGCAACCCACTGAAATATACAGTATAGATCCGGACAGCGGCACGGAAACCCAGATTAGTTTTATCAACAAGAACCTGATGGACCAGTTAAGCATGGGCAAGGTAGAAAAAAGATGGATTGAGACCACAGATGGAAAAGAGATGCTCACTTGGGTGATCTATCCGCCCAATTTCGACAGGGAGAAGAAATACCCTACCCTGCTATATTGCCAGGGCGGACCCCAATCTTCGGTAAGCCAGTTTTTCTCTTACCGGTGGAACTTCCAGATGATGGCTGCCAAGGGATACATTGTGGTGGCCCCCAACAGAAGGGGATTGCCTTCGTTTGGTATGGACTGGCTCGAACAGATCAGCGGAGATTATGCCGGACAAAATATTGAAGATTATCTGAGCGCCATTGATGCAGTGAAAAAAGAACCCTATGCAGACGAGGAAAATCTTGGTGCCGTGGGAGCAAGCTACGGGGGATATTCGGTCTTTTACCTGGCAGGCCATCATGAAGGAAGATTCGATGCATTTATAGCCCACGACGGTATGCTCAATCTGGAATCCTTCTACCTTCAAACCGAAGAGATGTGGTTTCCCAACTGGGACCTCGGCGGACCATACTGGAAAGAAGAAAACAAAAAGGTTTACCGGCAGTCCCCCCACCGTTTTGTAGATAAATGGGACACACCAATCATGGTTATTCACGGTGAAAAAGATTACCGGATCCCTTATACCCAAAGCATGAGTGCATTCAATGCTGCACAACTGCAGGATATTCCCAGCAAATTCCTGTTTTTCCCGAACGAAAATCACTGGGTATTAACACCCCAGAACGGAATACTCTGGCAGCGGGAATTTTTTAAATGGCTGGATAGATGGTTGAAGGAATAACAACTGATCAACGGCAGGAGGTAGGAAGCTTATCTTGCTCCGGCTCCGGCCTCTTGCTTTCTTATAAACTCATTTCTTCCAAAAGGCAGTAATAAACTGCAAATAAACGGACAGGAAGAGGCATTTATCCATTCCTGCAAAACGACCAATCAATCCCTTTCCCTGCTAAGCAAAGCTTTGGCTTTATCCAGCTTATCCTCCAACGTCAGATACCCGTCAATCCAGTGAATCTTCATGTCATTGCGCTCCATTTTCCGGAACCAAGTCATCTGCCTCTTGGCAAACTGGTGTATGGCCGTATTCAATTGCCCGAACATGGCCTCGTAGGTCAGTTCTCCGACGATGTATTTCACCACATACTTATATTCCAGCCCGTAATATTCAAGGTCTGTGCTTGAAAGCCCTTTTTTCATCAAATATTCCACCTCTTCAATCATCCCGTTCTCAAGCCTGTGCTTCAGCCTTTCAGTGATGCGTCGGCGCTGGGTTGGTCTGTCGAACGCGATACCAAAAATGAAAGGATGAATGTCCGGATATTCAAAATCAATTTCGGGATGCTCGCTGTAGTATTTAGCGATCTCGATGGCTCTGACAGCCCTTTTAACGGAAGTCAAATCGGTGGTATTATGCAGATTCTGCCTGTAAGAAAGCAGTATTTCCTTTAATTCATCCAGAGGCTTCCCATATAAAACATTCCTCAGCTCATGATCCGGTGGTACATGGATCAATTTATAACCTTTCAAAACCGCTTCAATGTATAAGCCCGAACCTCCGCATAAAACCGGAAGTTTTCTCTTGCTCTTTAAATGCTGGAAAACTTCCAAAAAATCCTTCTGATATTCATAAACATTATATCTGGTGCCGGGTTCGGCAATGTCTATAAGATGACAGGGTATGGAATGCTCCCCTACTTTATAATCACCATAATCCTTACCCGTGCCGATATCCATCTCTCTGTATACCTGCCTGGAGTCGGCACTTATCACTTCGCCGGCGAATTCACGGGCCAGATGGGCAGCAAAAGCAGTTTTTCCGCTTGCAGTCGGACCCAAAACAACCACAATATCCGATTTTATCTCTTTCATGGGTACTATTTAAAATAAATTTTTAAAAAAGCCTTAATTGTAATATCTTTGTTAGTAGAACAAAAATATAACATTATGGATATTAAGAAAATCTGGGAAAGAATAAAGGCTATTATTGCCAATCCTACTGCAGAATGGGATAAAATTACAGCAGAACCGGATGATCAGAATGAAATGATCGTCAACTACTTGGTTCCGATTGTGGCACTGGGAGCCATCACTACTTTTATCGGGAAAGCCTCTCAGGGCGATATCAGCGTTTACCAGGGATTTATGATCGCCATTACTTATTTTATCAGCATGATTTCAGGAATATACATTTCCGCTGTAATCGTAAGCGAACTGGAACCGGGATTTAATGTGGAGAAAAACTTTGGCGGAACAATGAAACTGATCGTATATTCAGCCACTGCTTCCCTCGTTGCCTCGGTAATTGCCAACCTTCATCCGGGTTTATCTTTCATCGGACTCTTCGGACTCTACTCTCTATATCTCTTCTGGGTAGGGTTGCCGAGAATAATGGATGTAGCAGAAGATAAAAAAATCGGTTTTGTGCTGATTTCCGGATTAATTATTCTGGCCATTACCTTTATCATAAACTTCATCCTCCAGTCTATATTTGTGGCTTCATCTCTGTAAAGAAACAGGCAACCGGACATGCAAAACAAAGTTGAGATAAAGAACAAAAAAGCTCATTTTCTTTATCAGATTGAAGAAAAATACATTGCCGGGCTCCAGCTTAAAGGTACCGAAATTAAATCAATCAGACAGGGTAAGGCAAGCCTGGTGGATACGTATTGTTATTTCAAAAATAATGAGCTGTGGCTTAAAGGAATGCATGTAGCAGAGTATGAACACAGTACTCATTTTAACCATCAGCCCAAAAGAGACCGGAAACTGCTGCTCAGAAAAAACGAACTGAAAAAGCTGCACCGCAAAAGCAAGGAAAAAGGATACACAATTATTGCCCTGCGCTTATTCATCAGTGAACGGGGTTGGGCCAAAGTAGAAATAGCCCTGGCCAGTGGAAAGAAAAAACATGACAAACGCGAGGAAATCAAACGCAAAGATATGAAAAGGGATATGGAAAGGATAAGCAAGAAATATAAAATCCGATGATTTGCATATTCAAAGTTCTTAATCCATCCCAAATTATTCACTAATAATGTTGACTAATTTATTTGATATTTGGTGCCTGGAAATTGGTGCTTTTATGCCCACAACTGAATAAATAACTGATTATTAGAAGCTCTAAAATTACCACATAATTTTCCCTTACTGGGCAAAGAAAAAATCATTCAGCTCATAAATTTCGTTGGCGTTAAAATCCGACCGATCATTGAAGAAATCGTCAATGGCCTGAAGCAATTCATCGTATGAAATATCCCCGTCATCATCCTTATCCACGGATTTAAATTTATCAGGTATCTCAAGTTCTCCCTCCACGTTGGAATATTCGGAGGAAAACCCGGAAGAAACAGGAACCATATAGGCCTCATTTCTGTCTACAGCCGCCAGGTTATAATTCAATGAATCAATCACTTCATCGGTGGTCATTTCAACCCCCTCTTCATTGACAATGGCCCCTTCACTGCTGTGTTTCTCCTTATCCCTGAAATCAGGAACCCCATCATCATCCGAATCCAGAGGACAACCTGTGGTTGTATCAATCGGCACCCCACGGGGGTTATCGGGACATTCATCGTGCAAATCAACTATCCCGTCTCGGTCAGTATCCTCGATAGCAGTATAATCGAAATCATCACTGACATCAGCATACAATCGCTCAACCGTTTGGGTTTCCGATTCCGAGAAGGGATCCCATCCGAAGGTTACATAGGTAAAACTTAATATATCGGGGAGTTTATTGCCAATTATCTCACCATCGCCATTTTTATAGGGAATTCCGTCCAACATATCGGTGAATGTATAATGACCGCTGGCTCCCACACGTACTGCCACACGATCACTCAGGGCAAAATCAAAACCCACGTCAAGAGTCACTGCCGGGGTATTCTGACTAAAGTTGCTGACCTCAAACAAATTGGTATTCCGGAGATTATAATCATAATTATAATCACGGAGTGTAATCTGTTCATTATACCACTTATAAGGTTCATCATCACTCATGTAATCCGACTTGGGATTATAGATAAGCACCTCTCCTCCCAGAGCTATAAAGGGTCTGAATTTTGGCTTTTGACTATAGAAATGGCCAAATCCGTATTCAAAGTTAAACCCCAGGGCCAGCAAATCGGTCTGGAAATTCGTAATGCCCTCATATTGATCCATGAGCACCTCTTCTTCGGGTAATTCATTAAAACTACCATTCAGATTACCCGACATACCGAATATGTTGACACGAAAATTCTGCTGATTGTCCAGGAAGTGGTAAACATTAAGTTTTAGGGGTGGAAGGGTACCAAATCCTTCCATATTATTACTCATTTCACCGAAATAATCCAAAATCCCTGTACCTACACTTAATACAGGGTAATAAACCGGATTTTCCACTTCTACTTCTTTAAACAGGAGGTCTTCATAACTCTGGCCCTCCTGTTGCTCCTCTTCCTGTGCCACAATCAGGTATGGAATGAAAAGAACCAATGCAAAAAAACAAAAGGAAATTGACAAACGTCTCATCATATTACCTGTACCATTTATGATTTGTAATCATCAGCGCTTCCTGAACAGTTACCCGGTCTCCCTCATTATACGCAGCTACAAAGGCATCATCTATTGAAGTAGTATTCCATATATGTACCCTGTAATCCCTTGCTTCCTTATAAACTGAAAATGAGCCTACGGAATATTTTCTCCAGCCGTCATGTAATTCGGTACGCACTTCCTTCTCGATGTTATATTGATCAAAATAATTTTCTACATTAATGGGCCGGTGTCCGGCGGCGATCTGAACCCTATAATATACACCGGACTGAGGTTCAAGCTTATTGTTGATACTGGCAGTCTGTTCTAAAAGTCGCTTGGCTTCTTCTGCGACTTCAATCCTGACCTCCCCCTTATTTTTGTCCAAAGTTTCCGGGGCGGAAGCGGAACCGTTTTCCTCTTTCAGCTCATTTTCATTGGCCATAAGTCCTCCCTCTGCTGTAATAACCGGTGCTTCCTCACCCTCGAGAATACTCAAAAGATGATCTTCCTGTCTGTTGTCAAGATCAACCCGGCGTTCCACAATATCGATCTCCCTGGTAGTTTCGTTTTCAATATAGGAAAAATCGCCGTCAATATCGGGATCCTCTCCGGAGTTATCCTCCGGGACAAGTTTGTAGGAAACAACAAAAAATCGCTCAGAGGGAAGATTCATCCACAGAAATTTGGCTGTTTGGTTTTTAAATGTAAAAATCGCCCCTTCTTCTTCTTCTTTAACAGCCTGATAACCTTCCGGGACTTGCTCCTCGATCTTGGCAAACTTTTCCTTATCCCCTTTATTTACAAGCAAATTTACCTTATATTCCTCTGAACTTTCAGGCTTATAAGGTACTTGTCTTATACACCGCACCTTGCTTAAACTGCTTTCTTCCCGTGGTGACCCGGCAAGTGGTTTGAATTCGCTGATATCTACCAACATCTCCTGGTCCATTGAAGGTGAAGGCTGAATGTTGATGGTACTGCTCCCGGCATCTACCGATTTCCTTTCATTATTGGCAATGTAGTCAAAGGAACCATCCAGTTGAAAACTTCCTTTTAGCCGTTCATTGACATTCACTTTGTAAGAGATACTGATTTTCTCGTCCCGGGGGAGCTTTAACCAAATAAATTTTACTGTTTGATCCTCAAAACGAAATTCTGCATTTCCATTATCTACCACCTCAGGTTCCAGTCCGGCCGGCAACTTCTGCTGGAACCTGGCAAAACTTCTGACATCTGATTTATTCAGGTCCACCTGAATGGTATCATCATTTCCAGCCTCTATTTCAGAAGGCGCATTTACGTCCACATTTACCTGGCCGGGGTTCATCAAATTTACCGCAAGTGCACCAACCAGGTTAATTAGAAGCACAATTTTATACAGCATGATAACTTATCATTTTATTGTTGGCTAAAAATAAAGTTTTCGAAAAATAATAACAAATTATCAACATGAGAATTTAACAATTGTTAATAACTTTGATTGTATTGTTTAAAACCCATTGATTCATTTTAAAAATTCGGACTCAGGACATACTTCGAATAGAAAGCATTGATCTGATCCACGACTTCATCGGGATCATCCAAAAGCTGGAACAGTTCCAGATCCTTTTCACTTACATTGTTCTGCCTGAGAACGGTATCCCTGATCCATTGGAACAGGCCATTCCAATAATCTTTTCCCACCAGTATAATCGGAAATTTACCGATTTTCCCGGTCTGAATCAACGTAAAGGCCTCAAACATTTCATCCATGGTTCCAAAGCCACCTGGTAACACGATAAAACCCTGAGCATATTTAACAAACATCACCTTCCGAACAAAAAAATGTTCAAAATTGATGAGTTTATCCGGGTCGATAAAAATATTTGCGGATTGTTCAAAGGGCAGATCAATATTCAGGCCCACAGAACGACCACCGCCTTTCCTTGCACCCATATTCCCGGCTTCCATAATTCCGGGTCCACCCCCTGTTATGACACCATACCCATTTTGCGTCAATTTAAAGGCCACATCTTCGGCAAGCTTAAAATATTTGCTCTCGGGTTTTGTTCTGGCCGAACCAAATATAGAGACACAGGGGCCTATCTTGGCCAATTTTTCAAATCCCTGGACAAACTCCGACAATATCTTGAATATCGACCAGGTATCGGCAGTTTGGATTTCATTCCAGTCTTTGCGCTGAAAAGCATCCCTGATTTTATCTTCGTGCTCGTTCATTTTCATATGGTTTTAACATTTACGGCATGGTAAATCCCAATTCTTCCTTCAGAAAACCCGCGGTATAACTTTCTCTGCTTTTGGCGACTGCTTCCGGTGTTCCGGTGGCAATCACTTCTCCTCCGCGATTACCGCCTTCCATTCCAAGATCAATGATATAATCCGCTACTTTAATCACTTCCATATTATGCTCGATAACCATCACGGTATTGCCTTTATCAACCAAAGAATTCAACACATCAAGCAAAACCCTTACATCCTCGAAATGAAGGCCTGTTGTGGGTTCATCAAGTATAAACAGCGTTCTGCCGGTATTTCTTCTGGCCAGTTCAGCAGCCAGCTTGACCCGCTGAGACTCACCACCTGACAGGGTGGTGGATGGCTGGCCAAGAGTAACATAACCCAGACCCACATCCTTCATAACCTGCAATTTGCGATATATGGAAGGAATGTTTTCAAAAAAATCCAATGCCTGATCAATGGACATATCCAATACATCACTGATTGTTTTCCCTTTATATCTTACCCCAAGTGTTTCCCGGTTATAGCGTTTCCCGTTACAGTCTTTACAATGAACATATACATCGGGCAGGAAATTCATTTCAATAACTTCCAAACCAGCTCCCTTACATGTTTCGCACCTGCCGCCCTTTACGTTAAATGAAAACCGGCCCGGTTTGTAGCCCCTGATTCTGGCCTCAGGAGTCTGGGCAAATAAACTCCTTATATCCGAAAACACCCCGGTATAGGTAGCCGGGTTCGATCGCGGGGTTCTACCCAAAGGAGACTGGTTTACTTCAATTACTTTATTCAGATATTCCATTCCTTCAATTTCATCATAAGGTAAAGCTTCTTTATAAGACCTGTAAAAACTTTTACTTAAAATAGGCTGCAGGGTTTCATTTATTAAGGTTGATTTTCCGCTGCCAGAGACGCCGGTAATGCAAATGAACCGCCCCAGGGGGAATTTGACGTTTATATTTTTCAGGTTATGGCCCTTTGCACCTTTTAAAACCAGCTCTCCATTACTGAGGTTTCTTCTTCTTTCAGGAACTTCTATCTTTTTCTTCTGATTAAGGTAATCGGCTGTCAGAGAAGGCTTTTTCATAATTTCCCGGGGTTTACCCTGAGCCACTACCTCACCTCCATTTTCTCCGGCATAAGGGCCCATATCTACTACATGATCGGCTGATAAAATCATCCCCTTGTCATGCTCCACTACCATAATGGTATTTCCATTGTCCCGCAGCTGCTTCAGAGAATTAATCAGTCTTTTGTTGTCTCTCTGATGGAGCCCTATACTGGGTTCATCGAGAATATAGAGCACATTCACCAACTGAGATCCGATTTGTGTGGCAAGTCTGATTCTCTGACTTTCTCCACCGGAAAGGCTTCGTGCAGGGCGGTCGGGTGTGAGGTATTCAAGGCCCACCTCCAGCATAAAGCTCAACCGGTTCCGGATCTCTTTAAGCACCTCATGCGCAATAATCCGCTGTTTATTGCTCAAACGATTTTCAAGTCCCGAAAACCATTGAGAAAGTTCACCAATATCCATTTGTGCCAACTCAGTGATATTCTTTCCGTCAATTTTGAAATACAGGGATTCTTTCTTCAACCGGGCTCCCTCACATACCGAACAGGTCACCTTTTTGATATATCGCTCGGTCCATTTGGCTCCCCTTGATTTGGCCATATAGTGGCTGTGCATCAAATAATTCACCAGTCCGTCAAATTTCAGCGAATACTTTGAGCCTCTTCCCAGAGGAGAGGATTGCAAACGGAATGATTCTTCCGAGCCATAAAGTATAATATTCATGGCTTCATCAGGAATGTTTTCTATGGGGGTATCCAGCGTAAAACCGTACTTACTGGCAATGGCCTCAAGTTGCCAGAATATCAACATATCCTTATATTTTCCGAAGGGTTCAATGCCACCTTCCCGAATACTCAATTTCGGATCAGGTATGGTCTTTCCCGGATTGATGTCATCTGTTACTCCAAGTCCGTTGCATTTCGGGCATGCGCCCTGGGGGGAATTGAAGGAGAAGGTATGGGGGGCAGGTTCGTTATAGGATAAGCCGGTAGTGGGACACATGTGCTTACGGCTGAAATACCGGGTATTCCCGCTCTCATAATCCATAAGCATGAGTATTCCTTTACCTTCATCCATAGCGGTTTTTACCGATTGTTTCAATCTTCTCTGCTCTTTTTCCTGAATAAAAAGTTTATCGATCACCAGCTCAATATGATGATTTTTATAACGCTCCACCTTCATGCGCGGCTGAATCTCCTTTATTTCTCCGTCTATGCGTACATTCAGGTAACCCTTTTTTTGGTATTTTTCGAACAGTTCTTTATAATGTCCTTTTCTTCCCTGGACCAATGGTGCAAGAATGATCGTTCTTTTCCCGGAATACTTCCTTTTTATAAGGTCAACAATCTGTTCATCCGTGTACTTCACCATCTTCTCGCCAGTAAGGTAAGAATAGGCCTCCCCTGCCCTTGCAAAAAGCAGGCGCATAAAATCATATATCTCAGTAATGGTGCCCACAGTAGAACGCGGATTTTTGGTGGTAGTCTTTTGCTCTATGGATATTACGGGACTCAAACCAGTTATTTTATCCACATCAGGACGTTCCATTTCCCCGATGAATTTACGGGCATAAGCCGACATGGTTTCTATGTATCGCCTCTGTCCTTCTGCATATATGGTATCAAATGCAAGTGACGATTTACCGCTCCCGCTCAGGCCAGTGACCACCGTAAGTGTATTCCGGGGTATTGACACATCGATGTTGGCCAGATTATGCACCTTGGCCCCTAAGACGTTAATCTGCTTATCTTCTGTATCTACTATATCTTTCAAAGTTCTGTTATCTGACAATGGTTCCATAATTTCAATCCAAATCAACAATGACTGTCAGAGCAAATTATTGTTTGCGGTTGACCTCATGTTTTTGATAATAACGAGCTCCATCTTCGGGAATCTTAATCTGATAAGTTTTTCCCCGTGGATTTCTGAGATATTCCTGTCTCAACCAGGGATTCAAAATTTTAAGCATCTTATAGTTGGTGGAAAACTGCCCGGCAAATTTGGCAAAATCCTCTACTGTAGTATCCACTTCCACTTTGTTGTAAGGAACTGGATAATAAAGATCCTCATCCCGGATGTTAAATCCATACTCCTCCGGATCATTCATGATGAGCTTCATAGCAAGAATTCTGAAAATATATCGTGCAGTTTCTTCATTCAGCAACAAATTATAATAGCTGTCAACTTCTTGTCTATCCAGTTGTCTGAGCATTGCGGATCGCCCGAAATTAAATGCTGCCGCAGCAAGTGTCCAGCTTCCAAATCTTTCATAGGCACTATTTAAAAAGCTGCAAGCCGCTTCAGTCGATTTTTCAATGTTATACCGCTCGTCTACCTGGTAATTTACTTCCAATCCATACTCCCTTGCCGTACCTTGCAAAAACTGCCAAAATCCCACTGCACCGGCTGGAGAAATGGAATGGGTCAATTCGCTTTCAATAAGGGGAATGTATTTAAAATCTTCGGGTATATTATTTTCTTCCAAAATTTTTTCAATTACTGGAAAATACCTGTTTGCCCTTTTGATAAGCAAAATGGTATTAGATTGCCAGTAAGTATTTACCAGCAATTCCCGGTCAAGCGATTCCAGAACATCAAAGTAATCCATCGGAACCTCTTCCCCTGCGAAACATAAAGAATCAGGCAATTCCAATGAATAAATGGAATAATCATCTTTGAATCTCTGAGCAAATGTGGGTTCTTCTTCCTTCTCGATCTCCTCTCTGGTAAAACCCAGGCCTATTACAAAAATCAGTATCAAATTTAAAGTGATCAATACAGACACCAATCCAATGGCTAACTTTTTCTTTTCATACATGGTTGAAACAATAATTTACTTCTGAAAGCCGACAAAATTAGGGAAATTTAATCAGGGATTACTCATCCTCGGGCTAAAAAGTTACACTCAACCCTGTATGGACTCCAAACGAATAAGGATAGGTTTTTGTTTTATGATAATTAATGGGATTAAGGAAATAATCCAGATGGGGTTCAAGATACATATTAATCTGCTGTGTGAAGTTATATTCCAGTCCCAGCCCAAGTGCTCCGGAATAATTAAATTGACGGATATTGGTTGTATTCCCGATCAGCCTGGAACCGTCCATTTGATTTTTCAGATAAACGCCTTCATTAACCAAAAAGTTGGAATTCAACCCTCCCACCAGATTAACGTCGATCTTCTTATCAATCATAGTATATTCCAACATCAAAGGAATTTTAACATATTCGAATCGTTGAACCACTGATGCATCCAGTTTATAGGAGAATTTAAGCAGCCTGTTTCCGTTGACAATATTCTGAATGTTTTCAGGTGGTTTGGCAGAAAGCAATTTGGCAGGCTCCACTTCAACTTCTCCCAGAGAATTTTTAAGCCTGACAAAAACTTCTTCATCATGCCTGGCGAAATCATCGGAGCCCAGCTTGATTCTATTTACGGTTTGTCCCATCTGTGAATAATAAAATCCGGAGTGAACACTTAAACGGTTGTTGAGTTTATACCCGAAACCAACTCCACCGGAATAGGAGAACAGCTCGCTCTCGGTAGTGTTATATTCAACCTGAGAGACATTATTCTGCAACCTTCTGTATGACATCGCAGGTGCCATGGTGGCTTTAATTGAAAAATGGGTTGTTTTGGGAACCTCAGAAGCTAATTCGACATCTTGGGTGGGAACAAACCGGCTGTTACTAACCGAATTGGTTGCATAAATTTCGGGAACAGCCAAATCATCTTTCATGCTGTTGCCGGAAGCGACGCCCGTAATCATAGGCTGTTTTTCCTCAAGAAATTCGGCGGTTCTTTCTGTTTCTTCGGAAGATAATGAACCAACAGGTTCAGAATAACTACCGGGTGAAAAATCTTCTACGGAATCCTGGATACTGCTGTCATCGGCCAGCGCAGAGCCTGAAGTTTCCGAGGGAGATAACGCTTCTTCGGGGTCATCAACCTGTAAGGACCGGGACGGTGTTTCCTCTACCATATTACTGAAAGTCTGGCTTTCCTCACGATTCTGCTCATCCCCGGAATCGGTTATATTCACAAACGGCGTCAGAAAAAGCGTTCCCGCAACGACCAATATAATAAGAGAAGCCGCGATCTGCATATACATCCTTCTCTTTCTAAACTTTTTGCGTTCTGCCATACACACCACGATATCTTCCCATACCTCATAAGGCGGCTTCACTTCATCATTCTTGAGCCTCTCACGGAAAATCTCATCTATTCTTGACCTGTCTACCGTCATTAGATTACTTTACTCAATTTAATATTGTATCTGGACTCAATCTTACTTTTTAACAATTCTCTTGCCCTGGATAAATTGGATTTTGAAGTACCTTCAGTAATATTGAGTTTTTGGCTTATCTCCCTGTGTGAATATCCTTCTATGGCATAAAGGTTAAAAACCATACGGTATTGTACACTCAACTCCTCGATCATCTCCAGCAACTCCTTTTCTCCAATATCTTCCAGAACATGCTCATATTTATACTGTTCGTTTTCAATCATTGTTTCATCCTCCAACAAAATAAACCGATTTTCTTTCCGAATCTTTTCCAGGGCAGTATTCACAACAATCTTCCTCATCCAGCCTTCCAGAGAACCTTTGTTTTTATACTGTTGAAGTTTATCAAAAATTTTTATAAAGCCTTCCTGCAGGATGTCCTTGGCTTCATCTTCATTGTTGGCATATCTCAGACACAATGCATACAACCGACCCGCAAACTTTTCATATAATTGAGCCTGTGCCTTTGAATCTCCCTTAAGGCATGCCTTTACTATGTTATTCAGCGTTGACACTGATAATCCTCATGGGTTTCCTACAAATGTACCCAAAAATTTCAATAATATAAAAGCATACCCGAAGATATTTTATAACTATAAGATAGATGGAGCTTTCAGAAAAAAAGTTGCGTCGAAAAAAAATTAAACGCAACTTTTTCGCTACTTTTTTCATCTAATATTTGAGACAAAAATTTAATGGGTTTTTAATCAAATCAAATTGATCAAATAAAAACCTACCCTTAACCCCAAACAAATGCAGATTACCCGAAAATGAAAAAGGGCGGAGATCTCCGCCCTTTTTCCATATTTACTTAATGCTTTATCGGTATTAAATATGGATCACCTCATCGTAGGCCGCTGCGGCAGCTTCCATAATGGCTTCTGACATGGTGGGATGCGGATGAACAGAATTAATAAATTCATGTGCGGTGGCTTCTATTTTCTTTCCCACCACAAGTTCTGAGACCATTTCTGTAACATGAGCCCCAATCATATGTCCCCCGAGGAGTTCACCATATTGAGCATCAAATATAAGCTTGACGAAGCCTTCATTCTCACCCGCAGCACTGGCCTTTCCGGAAGCGGTAAAGGGAAACTTGCCTATCTTAATCTCGTAACCAGCCTCCCTTGCTTTTTCCTCAGTCATTCCCACAGAGGCAATCTCAGGTGTGGTATAAGTATTACTGGGCAAATTTTTATAATCAATAGGGTCGGGGTTTTTGCCGGCAATCTTTTCTACACAGGCAATACCCTCAGCAGAGGCTACATGCGCAAGGGCAGGACCGGCTACAATATCACCGATGGCATAAACCCCTTCTAAATTGGTTCTGTAAAACTCATCCACTTTGATCTTACCATTGTCCGTCTCGATACCCATTTCCTCAATTCCGATATTTTCAATATTGGGAGTAATTCCCACCGCCGAAAGGATAATGTCAGCTTCTTTTTTCTCTTCCCCTTTTTTGGTTTTAATGGTGGCCTTACAGAGATCACCGCTTGTATCCGCTGATTCAACGGAAGCTTTGGTCATTACCTTGATGCCTCGCTTTTTGAATGAGCGTGCCAGTTGTTTGGATACTTCCTCATCTTCAATTGGAACCACCTGCGGCAACATTTCCACCAGTGTCACCTCGGTACCGATAGAATTATAAAAATCTGCAAATTCACTTCCGATGGCCCCTGAGCCAACAATTATCATTGATTTAGGCTGTTTGGCTAAGGTCATGGCTTCTCTGTAACCGATAATCTTTTCTCCATCCTGCTGGAGATTAGGGAGTTCTTTGGAGCGGGCGCCCGTAGCCAAGATGATATGGCTGGCATAGTAGTTCGCTGAATGGCCATCTTCGCCACTTACCTCAACGGTGTTCTTATCTGCCAATTTGCCGGTACCTTGTAGATGATCAATGTCATTTTTTTTGAAAAGGTATTGTATTCCCTTGCTCATATTGCCGGCTACTTTTCTGCTTCTGCTGATCATGGCTTCGAAATCGGGTTTGACCTCACCATCAATACTCACCCCGTATTCCTTTGCCTTGCTAAAATTCCGGTAGACCTCTGCACTCCGTAAAAGTGCTTTTGTGGGTATACAACCCCAGTTGAGACAAACGCCTCCAAGTTCAGCATTTTCCACTACACCTACTTTCATTCCTAGTTGTGAAGCCCTTATTGCGGCAACATAACCACCTGGTCCGCTACCTAAAACTATCAAGTCGTAATTCATAATGACTGTGTTTTTATATTTTAGTATTACACTGTTTCATTTCCTTTTATAAAATTTTTGAAAAAAATATGGTGTATTTATCTTGTAACAACCAATAAGAAGCATAATTGTTCTATAGTTCAGAGTAATCTGTCAAAATACCCTAACTCTCAGATCTCGAATTATTTTTTTGTGAAATACTGATCGAGCAGGGCTTTAGCCGCCATAAACGAGCTTATATTCCCTTTAAGAACCTCATCTTCGTATTGCGGGAGTTGATCCCTGATGAAAGTGGTTTGATAGAAATTATCCCGGAGGATTTGATTGATGGTCTCATACATCCAGTATTTAGCCTGTTTGTTGCGATTATTCGTAAAATAGCCATTATTCGAAGTATAATTGATATACTCAAGGATGGTCTCCCATACTTCATCAATGCCCCGGCTAAATTGAGCTGAACAGGTCAATACCCTGGTTTCCCATCCGGAATCCCTGGGAGGAAGAAGATGGAGCGCCTTCTGATATTCTTTCTGCGCCATCTCAGCCTTCCGGACATTATTTCCATCCGCCTTGGTAATGGCTATTGCATCCGCCATTTCCATAATACCCCGTTTTATACCTTGCAATTCATCTCCTGCACCGGCAAGCATCAATAAGAGAAAAAAGTCAACCATAGAGTGCACAGAAGTCTCAGACTGACCTACCCCAACAGTTTCAATAAATATGGTATTGAAGCCCGCTGCCTCGCATAATACGATGGTCTCTCTGGTTTTTCTTGCAACTCCTCCCAGTGAATCCCCTGACGGAGAAGGCCGTATAAATGCATTTTCATCGGCAGCCAGCTTTTCCATCCTTGTTTTATCTCCCATGATGCTGCCTCCGGTTCGCTCGCTCGTCGGATCTACTGCCAAAACAGCCAGCTTACGGCCCGAATGGGTAATTTTTGTCCCCAGAGATTCTATAAAGGTACTCTTGCCTACCCCCGGAACACCGGTAATACCTATCCGAATTGAATTACCTGCATAGGGAAGACATCTCTCAATGATATGCTGAGCCATTTCTTTATGTTCACCCCTGGAACTTTCAATAAGGGTTATCGCCTGACCCAGAATTGTCCGGTCACCTTTCATTATACCCTTGACATACTGATCAAGGGAATATTTACAACGCCTCACTCTTCTGAAACGTTTTGCAGCTTCTCTGTTGATGGAAGAGGGTTGTTCAATTCCCTTGTTTACATACAGGGCACTTTCTCTGTTCTTTTTATTATTATTCTCCTTATCCATGCGCTCACCCTAATCTTTCTCAACTTTTCCCTTTATATTGAGTTTTATATTGCTGTTATCAGGATCATTGGATATAAAATATACCGATTTATGCTGCTGGCCTTCCCGACTTTCTGTATGGAAAACGACCTTAAATGAACTGCTTTCGCCCGGTGCAATTACTTTCTCATCCGGCTCAACAGTGGTACATCCACAGGTGGTGCGGATCTTTCGTATCCGAAGATCGCTTTTCCCGGTATTCTTAAAATGAAACACATGTTCTTTCTCACTGTTTTGTCTGGCAGTACCGAAATCGAATGTGGTTTGCTCAAACTCTACATGGGGTGCATTTGCCCTTTCTTCTTCCGAAAGTTCGGAAAAATCTTCTGTGATTTTTGCCGAAATGATTAGTGTATTGTTGGACACATCATTCCCGTTAACTTTTATACGCACCCGGTCCATTCTGAAGCCCCAGTCATTGATCTCAGAAGGATTATAGGTGGCATAAATATAGCTTTCCGCTCCGGGTTCTAAAACTTCAGCCGTATGTAGATCAATATGTGCCGGTACACCGGAAAAGGATAAAGAAATATTTTGCTCCGAATCATTGGCAATAGCCAAAGAATCATGTTTAACGTTGGTATGTTTCACCTTATCAAAAGCCAGATGATGGGATTTTAATCGCAAACTCCCCATTTGTCTCGGATAACTTTCAGCCAATGTCCGGTCCTTAGGAAGCACCTTGCCCTTAATCTTTAAGATTACCGTGCCATTCGATGCATTGGTTCTTACCAGTATACTTTTATTAAAATTGCCGGGACGACTTCGGGGATCAAATGTAGTACTCACATAGCCCTTCTTTCCGGGTAGGATAGGCTCCTGAGTCCAGGATGGAGAGGTACATCCACAGGAGGCCTTAACTTCATTTATAACAAGTGGTTTGTCACCTGTATTGGTAAAGGTGAATTTATGTTCTACATTTCCCCCATCTTCTCTGATCTCTCCAAAATTGTGCGTGGCCTTATCAAAAACAAGCTTAGGTTCTTGTTCTTGAGCTTGCAATGAAAATACCCACATCAAAACGATAACTGAAAGAATAGGAATTCTTTTCATAATAATGGATTTTATTTCCGTGTCACTAAATTAAAAATTATCACCAAAAAGAATACAAATATTGCAACGTATGGTTATTTCAAACAAGTATTTTTTTGATTAAGTTTGGTCAAAAAGAATGATTCCTTTTTATTTGGACCGAAGAACTATTGTTTGTCAATTGCAACGATAGATGCCGGGATAAGGTTTCATTTCTTCGGGTATATACTTTATAGAACTTTGAAAACAAAAATTCCACACGATAAAGACAGACTATGGATATAAAAAAAAGAATATGCGAAAGGGCAACGCATTACTTCGATACCATTGTAGGTATCCGCAGGCACATTCACCAGAATCCCGAACTTTCCTTTCAGGAATACCATACCATTCAATATATTGAGCAACAGCTGGCAAGGGAGGGGTTTGATTTTGAAAAACCTCTTGAAACAGGAATAACCGGTGTTCTAAAAGGAAAAAAAAGTAACTCCCGGGTTGTAGGGCTCAGAGCAGATATTGATGCCTTACCGGTTGAGGAAAAAAATGAAGTTGAATATGCTTCAAAAAACAAAGGCATTATGCATGCCTGCGGACATGATGCCCATACTGCAGCTTTAATCGGCGCTTTGCTAATTCTCAGAGATTTGAAAGAAGAGTTCAAAGGTAACGTAAAATTCATTTTTCAACCCGGGGAGGAAAAGTTACCCGGAGGTGCCAAAAACATGATCGAACAGGGAGTGCTGGAAAATCCGGTGCCTGATTTGATCATTGGTCAGCATGTATATCCCGATCTTCCTTCCGGCAAGATCGGCTACAAGCCCGGTCCATATATGGCTTCTTCTGACGAGATCTATATCACCATCCGTGGAAAGGGAGGACATGGAGCTATTCCACATAAAACAGATGATACAGTGTATTTAGCAAGTCAGTTGATACAGTCTTTACAACAAATTGTCAGCAGAAAGGCCCCTCCAACCATTCCAACTGTATTAAGCTTTGGAAAAATCACCGCCAACGGGGCAACCAATGTTATTCCTCAGGAAGTATATATGGAAGGTACTTTCAGGACAATGGATGAGACCTGGAGAATGGAAGCACACCGTCTAATAAGCAGGATAGCTGAAAGCATTGTGGCTCCCACCCATAATACAAAAGCCGAGGTTTCCATTAGAAAAGGCTATCCGGTATTGATAAACAATGAGGATATGACCCGTAAATGCATGGAATATTCTGCTCAGCTATTCGGTGAAGGCAATATAAAAATGCTTGATATCAGAATGACCGCTGAAGATTTTGCTTACTACACCCGAAAGATTCCCGGTGTATTTTACCGGCTTGGGGTTGGCAGCAAATCACAAGACACTGAAAGTTCACTGCATTCCTCCACTTTTAATATTGATGAAGAAGCTTTGAAAACGGGGATGGCCAATATGGCATGGCTTGCGATCGCATACTTTAACCTGCATGATACGGGCCACTGATAAATTTATTTAAAATCCTTTCAAATAATACAATCCTGATAAGGGTCATTTGGTCGAGAAAAAAAAGCGCATATTTTTGCAGTAATTTTATTAACCAATTTAAAATACAGAAAAATGGCATACGTAATTACAGAAGATTGCACAGCATGTGGTGCTTGTATCGATGAATGCCCTGTTGAAGCAATATCAGAGGGCGATATTTATAAAATTGATCCGGATATTTGTACCGATTGCGGTGCATGTGCGGATGTTTGCCCCGTTGAAGCCATTCATCCGGAATAGTACCATTCAAATATCATATATAATAAGCCCAGTCCGGTGCGTATCGGGCTGGGCTTATTATTTTCAAATTACAGTACCTTACCGGAAAAGTTTTGCCAAAAAAAGCAAGAATTTGGCCGGCAAGGTACTAACCCCATTCCCTCGGTATTTCCAAAAAAATATCTCCATGTGGAAAAATAAGCCCTGTGATTCAAATCATATACTAAGTTTTTTATTTATTTAGCATCCAAAATGAAAACAAAATCATATCAAATGGCCTTAGTGCAGGAATTCAACAAAACAGGAAAGTATCTTTTTAGAAACAGAAGCTTTATTCCACTCATTCTATACCCCCTGGCCACACTGATCATACTGATTGAAAGAATACATGTGCTTTACCATCCGGACTTATTGTGGTCTGTTGTTTGTTTTATCATATCAATTGCCGGGCTGGGAGTGCGCGCTCTTGTAATCGGATATATTCCCAAGAGAACTTCCGGAAGAAACAGAAAAAAACAGATGGCGGATTCCCTCAATAAAACAGGGATTTATTCGATGGTTCGCCATCCTCTTTATCTGGGGAATTTTTTGATGTGGATGGGCCTGATCATATATACCGGCAATTTTTGGTTCATCATTATAGCTATTTTGTTATTCTGGATTTATTATGAAAGAATCATGTTTGCCGAAGAAGAATATCTCAGGCAAAAATTCGGCAGCGAATTTGAACTCTGGGCCGGTGAAACGCCTGCTTTTATACCGGCACCCGGGAAATGGGAAAAAACCGATCTGAAATTTTCTGTTAAAAAGGCCATAAGAAGAGAACACAGAGGTCTTTTTGCAGTAATCATTTCCTTTGTCTATCTCAATCTTCTTAAAAATTTGGCTGTCAATCAAACCTTTACCTTAAACAATCACTGGACAGTGCTGCTGATCATGGGTATACTATTTTTTACCGCAATACGTGTTATTAAGAGTAAAACCAACTTATTAACTCCCCAAAGCGACAATGCCAGAACCAAAGCCAATTAGTCCCACATAAAGAAATACCTATACAATTTCTGTTGATTGGTTTTTTTCTACATATTTTCGCATATAAAAAGGCAAAACATGGAAATACAGGCATAAGAAAGACGGGGAAGCAATTGACCCCGTCTCTCAACATCATTTCTCCGAATTACTAATTTAAATTTTGTCGGTCTCTACCACCTTAGCCAAAATGTCAGCATAGGGAATAACCAGATAATTTTTCTCATCCACCTCTACCTCAACACCGGAAAATTCCTTATAAAGCACATAATCTCCCGGATTGATGGCAGCATTTTCAATTTCGCTCACAGCGACCACCTTGGCCGTCTTCTTCTTTTCTTTTGCGGAATCCGGAATGATTATACCAGATGAAGTTTTCTGTTCTGTTCCCTCCTCCGTAATGTCCAATACTACTTGTTC
>JBKGZA010000025.1:0-25192 GCA_046545815.1 Bacteroidales bacterium | reverse complement strand
GATCAAACTCTTCATGGTAATAAAATCTATCGTTTCTTTGACCCTGACTGCCTGACGGAGCTTATTTACTCCACCTTTGGCTTCTATCTCAACATTTCAAAGAACTTTTCTCTATCTTAAAGAGTACTTTTCTCTTTTCTTCTCTTAAAAACGGATCGCAAAATTAATAACTGAAAGCTTCTCTTCAAAATATTTTAAGGATTTTTTTATATTTTGTTTTATCCTTTAAAACTCCATCCTTCACAACGAATATTTTTCGTTTTATTGTGTTTCGCTTCCAAATAATTTTTAAAGAACCCTTTTGTGTTATTGCGAGGTGCAAATATAATGTAGATTTTAAATCCACCAACACTATTTTTGACTTTTTTTTAAAAAATCTACAAGCAATTAATATCCAATAGTCTAAAAAATTTAATCTTCCAGATTTCTAAGTTGAAACTGAATTTCTAAATAATTATCTTATATTAGCTGCATCTATTTACTTACTCTATTAATAATCAAGGAACGAAATAATAATGGAGAAAAATCTCGTTATAATTCCCACTTACAACGAAAAAGGCAATATAGGTCGAATCATAGAAAAAATTTATTCCTTAAAGTTACCTTTCCATATTTTGGTGGTTGATGACAATTCCCCTGATGGCACTGCCCGGATTGTAAAAGACCTTCAGGAAAAATATCCCAATCAACTGTTCCTTATTGAAAGAGAAGGGAAACTGGGTTTAGGCACAGCCTATATCACCGGATTTAAATGGGCCCTCGAGCACAATTATGAATATATATATGAAATGGATGCAGACTTTTCACACAATCCGGATGACCTCCCCCGGCTCTATAATGCATGCGCATATGATGGTGCCGATGTGGCCATCGGCTCACGCTATAAGAACGGGACCAACGTAGTCAATTGGCCCATAGGACGAATACTTGTCTCCTACTTTGCATCCCAGTACGTAGCATTTATTACCGGAATGAAAATAAAGGATACTACTGCAGGATTTGTTTGTTATCACCGAAAAGTACTGGAAACAATCAACCTTGATAAGATCAGGATGATTGGTTATGCGTTTCAGATTGAAATGAAATTTGCAGCCTGGAAATATGGCTTCAAATTGGTTGAAATACCCATTATATTTACCAACAGATCTGTCGGCACCTCTAAAATGAGTGGCGGAATTTTCAATGAAGCGGTTTGGGGAGTTATTAATATGAAGATCAGAAGTTTATTTAAAAAGTATAAAAAGTATGATACCCCTTCTAATACATAATGCAATCATCGTTAATGAACATAAAAAACAAAAGGGGTCGGTGCTCATTGAAGCAGGGAAGATCAGTGAAGTTTTTATCAATAAAAATATACCCGAAACCGTTTTTGCACAAAGCCAGATTATCCATGCTGAAAATAAAATTCTGATCCCCGGAGTAATTGATGAACATGTACATTTTCGGGAACCCGGATTATCTCATAAGGCAGATATTCATTCAGAGTCAAAAGCGGCCATTGCAGGGGGCATTACTTCTTATCTGGAGATGCCGAACACCAAGCCTCCTGCAGTTACTCTTGAGCAACTGAATGAAAAATATGCGATTGCAGAAAAAAATTCCTTTGCAAATTATTCCTTTTATCTCGCTGCCACCAATAAAAACATTGATGAAATAAGAAACATTAATCCCAGGGAGGTTTGCGGGGTTAAAATATTCATGGGATCTTCTACCGGTAACATGTTGGTAGACAAAATCTCATCATTGGAACAAATCTTTGCCGAATGCCCTGTTCCTGTTGCTGCTCACTGTGAAGACGAAACCATAATACAAAACAATACCCAATACTATAAAGAAAAATTCAACGGAAAAATTCCCATTAAATACCATCCTTTTATCAGAAGTGAAGAGGCATGTTATAAGTCATCCTCATTGGCGGTTGAACTTGCACAAAAATATCAGACACGTTTACACATTCTCCATCTTAGTACGGCAAAAGAATTGGAATTATTGGAAAAGACACGATTCAGTTCTAATAAAAAAATCACAGCAGAAGCCTGTATTCATCATTTATGGTTTGACGACAGGGATTACCCGAAATATGGCACACGTATAAAATGGAACCCTGCAATAAAAATGTCCCGTGATAGAAAAGCTTTGCTTGAGGGAATAAACAACCATGCCATTGATGTTGTGGCTACTGATCATGCTCCCCATTTAATGGAAGAAAAAGACAATACTTATCTAAAAGCCCCTTCAGGAGGACCTATGGTACAACATTCCCTTCTGGCAATGCTCGAATTTCACCACAGAAAGAAGCTTTCAATAAACACCTTAGTTGATAAAATGTGCCACACTCCTGCTGATATTTTTAACATAAGCAAAAGGGGATATATCAGGAAGGGATATTGGGCCGATCTGGTGCTGATTGACCTTCTAAAAAAGCACCAGGTGAATACAGAAAATATACTCTATAAATGCAGATGGTCTCCTCTGGAGGGTCAGATATTCCATTCCCGAATATCCCATACCTTTGTTAACGGAAAAATTGTATACCAAAACGGACAGATTAATGAAGAAAAAAATGCCAAAAAACTCTCTTTCGAAAGATAAACATCCGTTGAACGGTTATCGGTTGTTCTCAATATTGCTGGTAATTGCTTCCTTCATCCTGGTAACGGGATGCAAAAAAGGTTGGGAAAGGGAAGAAAAGCATGTCATTCAGACCGATTCCCTAACCAACGGATTTATCAGTATTGCCGACTCCATTAATTACGGGGTAGTGGTGAAAACCAGAAAAAATGAAGATGAATGGCAACAAAAATGGCTGAGTACATTTGACCGGCGAGAGTTGGTAGACTTCTTGTTTGATGCAGTGTATTCAGGTCGTCTGCAACCTTATGATTATTTTGAAGACGAACCCTTATCAGTTGAACAAATTAAACAACTGGAAAACAAAGAGGAATTTGACAGATCAAAGATCGGTAAAATCCAGTTCAAGGAAAAATGGTATTTTGACCCCAATCGACTTAAAATGATCAAAGAGGTGTATTCAGTGATGTTGGCCTATGAAATTTACAGAGAAAATGGAGATTTTAGAGGGTATAAACCGGCTTTTCAGGTTTACCTGAATAAATCGGTAAATGATCAATGAACTATATCTTTCCTTTCTTATTATATTCTTCTAAAGAAAAGATGGTTAACTCCTGGTATTGTATTGGAAAAACAAATATTAACCTGGCACTTCCATTAGGTACTGAGCCGTATGACGGCTTCGTTGCTCCACAAGTATACGACGGCCTCTCTGAATATCCCTAAGTAGCTCCTCGCTATAATGACGAATGGTTAACAACTCCAATCCGGTATTGTAAAGAACTTTATAAGCTATCTTTAAATCCTCTATAAGCTGAAACACTTGCTGGTTTTTTTCATCCGCACAAAAAGTAAAATTGATGGCTGAATGCTGCACTAGGTTTACTTTTATCCTGTATTTTGCAAACAAACTGTAGATTTTGCTGAGCGTTTCTTCGAACACAAATGAAAAATCCCTGGGAAGAACAGAAATAAGAATCTGATCCTTTTTAAGGATATAGATCGGTTTATCTTCTTCGTATCTGTTAAATGCTCCAATCAATGTACCTTCTCTGTCAGGATTCAGGAAAGATTTCACATAAAGGGGTATCCGCTTATTCTGCAAAGGTTTAATGGTTTTCGGATGAAGTATTTTAGCCCCGTAATAGGCCAGTTCAATAGCCTCCTGAAAAGAAATTCTATCCAGTTTACTGGCATTCTGAAAGTAGCGTGGATCAGCATTCATTATTCCCGGTACATCTTTCCATATTACCACCTTTTCAGCCTCCAGCATATTGGCCAGAATGGCCGCACTATAATCAGATCCTTCCCTGCCAAGGGTCGTACTGATCCCTTCACTGGTCCCACCAATAAAACCTTGGGTTATGATTACTTCATTGTCTCCGGGCACTAAATTCTTCCTTATCCTCAATCGACTTTTCTCCCAATATACGGAAGCTTCTCGAAAAACAGCATCGGTTATCAGATTTTCACGGATATCAATCCATTGACAGTCCAAATGCTGAGTATTTAAATAGGCACAGATGATCTTTGTGCTTAAAATTTCCCCCAAACCAACAACCTGATCATACAAAAAATCATATTGCTCCCATTTTTCATAAAATAAATTGTTGATTAAGGCAAACAATCCTTCAACCTCTTCATGTATAAGCTCATTTCCCTTAAACAATTCTCCGGTGATGAAATAATGGTAATCTTGCAAGTCGTTAAGGAGATTTTGAAACCGGGCCTTATCTTTCCTATATATGGCATCGCTAATTGCTTCCAGATTATTGGTTGTTTTACCAAAAGCACTGACCACAATAATCCGGGCTTCATTCTGGTTTATTAATATATCCTTAAGATTTTTTACTCCTTTGTCATCCTTAACAGAGGCTCCGCCAAATTTATAGATTACCATAACATGAAGTTTGAATTTATATGCAACAAATATCTTTAATCTTCAAAATATTTCATGATTGGATCGGATAATTTTAATTTTGCAAACCAAAATTTCAATTTAGTGAATATAACAGAACTAACAAATCAGTACACCCGGCATCCAAAGTTTGAATCCTTGACAGACCATATCTTTCATCACCCCAAAACTTATGTAAAGGGTGTGTCTGGCTCACTGGACAGCGTGATAGCCGCGGCGGCGGCATATCATACGAGTGCACCTCATTTTTTTCTTCTAAGGGACAAAGAAGAAGCTGCCTATTTTTATAACGATATTCAGAACCTTTTATCCGGCCGGGATGTCCTTTTTTTTCCTTCCACTTTCAAAAGATCGGTCCAGTTTGGCCAGGAAGACCCTACCAACATCATCTTAAGAACCGGCGTGCTGAACGCTGTAAAAAATAACAAATATCCTTTAATAGTCGGTTATCCCGAAGCCATTATTGAAAAAGTTATAAAGAAACAAGAGATAGTTAAAAATACCTTTGAAATCAACAAAGGAGAGAACATTTCTTCGGATTTCCTAAATGATGTGCTTTTCGAATACAATTTTGAACAAGTAGATTTTGTATATGAGCCCGGACAATTTTCCGTAAGGGGCAGCATTGTAGATATATACTCTTTTTCAGACGATCATCCCTATCGGATTGATTTTTTTGGAGAGGAAGTGGAATCCATCCGAAAATTTGAAGTCGAAAACCAGCTATCGATTCAGACCCTTAATAAAGCAGTAATTCAGCCAAAGCTGCAAAGCGGGCATACCGGCCAATCGGAATGGCAGTCATTTTTTGAGTTTCTGAATACCGAAACGGTGATATGGATCAAAGAATTCGCCTATATATCCGGCCGGATTGCCGAACTTTTTGATAAAACAATCGAAAAAAATCCCAATCAAAACATTGAATCCTATATTATAACAAAATCCCATCTGGAAGAACAAATCAAAAACTTCCACTGGGTAGAAACCGGATATAAAGGCCATTTTCCGGAATCAAATACCATCCAATTCAATGCTTCACCCCCACCGGCTTTCAATAAAAATTTTGATTTATTATCGGACAATCTAATCAGGAACCAGGAGCAGGGCTATACCAATTATATTTTATCAAACAACGAAAAACAAATTGAACGGTTGAAAGCCATCTTTCAGGACATCAACACGGAGATACAGTTTATTCCCGTAACGGAAACACTGCATGAGGGATTTATCGACCATGAATTGCAAATTTGTTGTTATACCGACCATCAAATATTCGGACGTCATCACAAATTCCGTATTAAATCGGGTTTTTCCAGGAAAGAAAGACTGAACCTTGAAGAGCTAAACAACCTTCATCCCGGCGATTATGTAGTCCATGTCGATCATGGCATCGGAAAATTCGGAGGACTGGAAAAAATAGAAACCAATGGCAAAATACAGGAAGCCATACGGTTAACTTATAAAGACAACGACATACTTTACGTCAACATCCATTCTTTGCATAAAATATCGAAATATAAGAGCAAAGACCTGACTCCTCCGAAAATATACAAGCTTGGATCATCAGCCTGGAAAAACCTCAAGAATAAAACAAAAAACAAGGTTAAAGATATTGCCAGGGAATTGATCCAGCTTTATGCCAAAAGAAAAGAAAAAAAAGGATTTGCCTTCTCCGAAGACACTTACTTACAGCATGAACTGGAATCTTCCTTTATCTATGAAGACACGCCAGATCAGCTTGCAGCCACTAAGGCTACCAAAGAGGACATGGAAAAAGAGACTCCTATGGACAGGCTGATCTGTGGCGATGTAGGTTTCGGGAAAACAGAGGTAGCCATACGGGCAGCTTTTAAAGCCGTTGCTGACAGCAAACAGGTGGCCATACTGGTGCCAACCACCATCCTTGCCTTTCAGCACTATCAAACAATTTCCATGCGCCTAAGGGATTTTCCCTCTACAGTAGAACATCTCAGCCGCCTGAGAAGCCATAAAAAACAAAAAGAAATCACAAACGAGCTGGCGGAAGGTAAAACAGATATTGTCATAGGTACACACAGGCTCATCAGCAAAGATATCAAGTTTAAGAATCTTGGACTACTGATTATTGACGAGGAACAAAAATTCGGGGTTGCAGCCAAGGAAAAACTCAAACAGCTTAAACTCAATGTGGACACCCTTACGCTCACCGCTACCCCGATCCCCCGAACCTTACAATTTTCACTGATGGGTGCCCGAGACCTCTCAATTATCCATACACCCCCACCCAACCGCTATCCAATCGTTACGGAAGTCCATACTTTTAATGAGGACCTCATCAGGGAAGCCATTAATTATGAAATTGAAAGAAATGGCCAGGTTTTCTTTATTAACAACCGCATACAAAATATTTATGAAGCAGAAAAACTGGTCAACCGGATGTGCCCGGATGCAAAAACAGCAGTAGCTCATGGACAGATGGAAGGAGCCAAACTGGAGCAGATCATGCTCGACTTCATCAATTATGAATATGATGTACTCATTGCCACCAGCATCATTGAGTCAGGCCTGGACATCCCAAATGCCAATACCATGATTATCAATGAAGCCCAGAATTTCGGTTTAAGCGACCTGCATCAGCTCAGAGGAAGGGTTGGCCGTTCCAACAAAAAAGCCTTTTGTTATCTGTTAGCCCCTCCGCTTACTGCTGTAACGCCTGAAGCCCGGAAAAGGCTGAAGGCAATTGAAGAATTCTCTGAACTTGGAAGTGGGTTTAATATAGCGATGCAGGACCTGGATATCCGGGGAGCAGGGAATCTTCTGGGTAAAGAACAAAGCGGCTTTATTGCAGACATAGGTTTTGAAACCTATCAGCGTATTCTCGATGAAGCATTACAGGAATTAAAAACACACGATTTCAAAAACCTTTTCCAGGAAGAAAAAGAAGAAGGGATCAAAAAACAAAAAACCGAACAAAAATTCATTCAGGATTGTCAGATCGAAACAGATCTTGAGATTCTATTCCCCGATGATTACATTCCCAATATATCGGAAAGAATCAACCTTTACAGGGAACTTGATAACATTGACAACGAGGAGCAGCTTAAAGCATTTGAAGCAAAACTAAAGGATCGTTTCGGAAGCCTTCCCCGTCCCACACAAGAATTACTTAATGTGGTCATATTGAGAGAGTTGGCCATTGGTCTGGGTTTTGAAAAAATCATGCTGAAAAATAATAGGATGGTCATGCATTTTATTTCAAACCAGGAATCACCCTATTACCAATCTCGTGTTTTCAGGGGAATACTTCAATATGTACAAAAATACCAGGAATCTTTCCAGATGAAAGAAGGTAAGAAATTAACAGTGACCGTAGAAAATGTAAACAACATAGATAAGGCCCTGAAAATTCTCAGCAATATGAGAAAAAATTTATAAATTTGCTTAGCTTATAGAAATCTGAGCCATTTGAATTTAGCTGTAGACATAGGAAATTCCGCAGTAAAAGCAGGAATCTTTGAAAACAATAAGCTATACCGGGTTATCCGGCTTAGGCATTATATCCCTCAGAGAATCCTGCACCTTGTATTGCGTTACGGGGTAAAGAATATGATCGTGTCGTCTGTGAAAGGATTCCAAATACCAGGGGTAAAAAAATTAAAACGCTGTTTAAATGTCTATATAGAATTCTCTTCCGAAACCTCCCTGCCATTAAAAAATCTTTATCGGACACCTGAGACTCTTGGTAAGGATCGGCTTGCAGCGGTAGCCGGGGGAATCTCTCTTTTCCCGGATTCCAATGTACTGGTAATCGATGCCGGCACAGCCATAACCTTCGATTTTATAAATAAACAGAAGGCGTATCTGGGAGGCAACATTTCACCGGGTTTATCCATGAGATACCAAGCCCTGCATCAGTTTACCAGCCGGCTTCCACTGCTTCAAAAAGAAGAAGACTCAGACTTACTGGGAGATAATACAAACAAAGCCATTGTGAGAGGAGTACAAAATGGTATAATTTTTGAAATAAATTCCTATATTGAAAGTTTATCGGTTAAATATGGAGAGATAAGAACAATCCTGACAGGTGGAGACAGCAATTTCTTTGATAATAAATTAAAATATCCCATCTTTGTAGAATCGGATTTGGTTATTACGGGATTAAATAAAATACTCAAATACAATATATATGCACTTTAAATGGATTCTTATTGCAGCGGGTTTGATGTTATTTTCCAGTCTTCACAGCTATAGTCAGAAAGGCATCTATTCACCTTATACAAGATATGGCCTGGGGGAGATGGTAGATCAAAATATGGGAAATACCATGGGATTTGGGTCCCTTACGTCAGGAATCAAAATGAATGATGTGATCAATTATTCCAATCCGGCTTCCTATACAGCTCAAGACACCAACTCTTTCATATTCGACGTGGGTCTCAGTGCCAATTCTTCCCTCCAAAGATCCTCGGAAAATCAAATCACCCGCAGAGCCTTGGGTTTTGATCATCTGGCCATAGGATTTCCTGTAACCAGATGGTGGAAGAGCAGTATGGGCATAGTGCCGCTAAGCCAGGTAGGCTATCACGTTAAGAAAAACACCAATCCCAATAACATAGAGGAAATGATTAACCAGTTTGAAGGAGAAGGGGGTATCCGCCAGTTTTATCTCGGCAATGCATTCAGTTTGACTGACCACCTGAGCGTGGGCTTAAATTATTTCTATCTTTTCGGCAATACCACCTATAATTCTGTTGGCTCTCTTCCACAGGACCCTTACAGTGGCTTGTTTCAGAAAAAACTTAATTATCACCTCAGAGGAGATCGGTTCCAAACAGGACTTCAGTATGAATTCAATATATCAAATGATTACAACCTGAACGTTGGCTTAAGTTACGATATCAGCGCAAATCTGAATCTGGACAAAGACTATGAATTCTTCTCTTTTTATCAGTATGACGACAATCAGGGTATTACCAGGCAAGATACCATTGACAAAGTCAAAAACAATAGCACCTCAAAAATCCAATATCCGGAAGGATATAGTGCTGGATTTGCTTTCCAAAGCACAAAAATGATTGTTGGAGCAGATTTTGAATACCAGGACTGGTCATCGCTTAAAGAATTTGACAATCTTACGGACAGTTATTCCATCCGTGGAGGTTTGCAGTACACACCCGATGAAGAAGCTTTGAGGAGCTATCTGCAAAGAATTAATTACCGCCTTGGTGCTTTTTATGAACAATCTTATCTCAATATAAATAATCAACAACTCAAAGATTATGGCATAACATTTGGATTAGGTTTACCGTTGCAACACAATAGAACGAAATTTAATCTTGCATTTAAATTAGGTAGAAGGGGAACAGCAAATCATAATCTTATAGAAGAAAATTATGCCATGGTAAAATTTAACGTAACATTTTATGATTTTTGGTTTGTTAAACAAAAATATCAATAAATAACTTAAAATAAATATGTGATTATGAATACATTAAGAAAAATACTCCTATTCACCCTATTGATCAGCTTTTTTAGCTCGCCCCAGGCACTCGCACAAACCGGGGCGGAAGAAGGCTCTAAGTTTGGAAGCGGGAAAGACAGCATACGCTGCCTGAGAAATCTTTCCCTTTATGTAGAGTATTACAAACAAAATAATTATGAAGATGCCATAGAACCCTGGAAAGTTGTATATAACGAATGTCCGAAAGCTTCAAAAAACATTTACCTCCACGGAGAGAACATGCTCGAGGAGACCCTGGATAACAGTGATGATCCGGACGAAAAGGAAGAATTACTGGACAGCCTCATGCACCTGTACGATAAACGAATCAAATATTTCGGGCAGGAAGGATATGTTACCGGCAAGAAAGGCCTTGGCCTGGTCGAATATGGAGAAGAATCCGCTGAGAATCTTAAAAAAGCTTACGAATTGCTTGGCCAGGCAATTGATATGAGGGGAGAAGAATCAAGTGCAGCTGTTCTTGTGAATTACATGAATATCGCCAATAGTTTACATGAAAATGATATAATTGAAGACAAGCAAATACTGGACGACTATTCCAAAACCTATGAACTGGTGGACATTAGGCTTGAAGAGGAGCCGGACCATAAAATGTTGAAAAGAGCAAAGAATACTATTGATGAAATATTTGAAAACAGTGATGCTGCTACGTGCGATAACCTGATATCTCTATATAAACCCAGGTTCGAGGAGAATAAAGAAGAAATTGAGACAGTCAATAAAATTATCCGATTGTTAACTGATGCCAAATGCACCGACAGCGATTTGTATCTTAATGCCAACATTCAGCTAAATAAGCTTGAACCTGATGCAGGAGTCGCCGAGCACATATCACAATTGTTTCTTGAGCGGGACAATCTGGATAAGACCATTGAATATTACAAAAAGGCAATCGATATCTCAGATAATGACACAAATAAGGCTGAGTTTTATACCGAAATGGCCACTCTGATCTATAACAAAAAAGAAGAGAAAGTCACTGCAAGAGACTATGCAAGAGAAGCTATAGATCTTAATCCAGATGATGGTCGGCCTTACATTCTTATTGGCCGAATGTATGCGGAGTCAGCCGAAGAATGCGGAGAAGATGAGTTCGAACAGAAAGCGGTACTGTGGGCTGCTGTAGACAAATTCGTGGAAGCGAAAGAAGTTGATTCGGATATTGCTGATGAAGCGCAGGGCTATATCGATTCATACAGACCCCGTTTCCCTGATAAGAAAAGCATCTTTTTCCAGAATTATGAAATGGGAGACACATATGAAGTAGGGTGTTGGATCAATGAAGAAACAACTGTCAGAACTTCGGAATAAGTACAATAACATTTTCTATAAGATCAGGAATACAATAATTCCGCTTTTATGTGGAATTATTGTATTTTTTTCGTCTTGCGAGAATGGCATTGAGAAAGTCAGAATGATGAGTCAGGAAAACAATTTTCCCGATCAGTCCATGACCAATGCCGTGATCAAACATACCTCCGAGGGGCGATTAAAAGTAAAAGTTACGTCACCTGAAATTAACCGCTATACAAGTGTTGAAGAACCCCATACCATCTTTCCCCATGGATTGAACGTTCAGTTCTATGACAGTACTTTAACGGTGGAATCAAGAATTACAGCAAATTACGCCATATATCACGAAGAAGATGATCGCTGGGAGGCGAAGAACAACGTGGTAGCAATCAATAGTGAAGGTGACACGCTAAATACAGAATATCTGATCTGGAATCAGGACAAGGAAAAGATACACACCGACCGATATGTGAGAATTACCAATGAAAGTGGTATCATCCACGGCAAAGGTTTTGAGGCCAACCAAAATTTCACCAACTGGAGTATAAAAAAGACAAAAGGAACATTCCAAGTCAAAGATGAGTAAAAAACCCATTCACTTCCTCGAAGTTATCTGGATATTGTTGGCTGTTCTATGCTTTATCCTCGGCATCAAGGCAGCCTTTGAAAATCAGGCGAACAACAGTTTGATGTTCTTCCTGTTTACAGCAATTGCCGCAGCTATGTATGCTTTTCGCAGACATCTAAGAAAACAAAACGCTTCGGATTGAATGTGAAATTATCCAAACCTTTAAAACTTCACTCTGTTCTTTTGTAAATGTGGGATGGGTGAGATCAAAATGATTTAAGAATAACAGGGCTAAAAAAGAACGCCGCAGGTTTAAACAAAAAGGTAGAAAATTTCTATCTTCGTAGCTTCAAAGCAAAATAACAATATAAAATCTTTAAAATAAACAATTGAATCAATGTCTACACTTGAAACAATAAGGAACAGAGCAGGAGTACTTGTTGCAGTGGTTATCGGACTTGCCTTAATTGCTTTTGTGCTCGGTGATCTGTTCAGGGGGGGAGGCTCAGCCATAAGAGGCGACAGATATGAAATAGCGGAAATCGGAGGCAAATCCATATCCTATCAGAACTTTCAAAAAGAAGTAGAAGAACTGGTGGAGATCAATAAGATGTCGCAGGGACAATCATCTCTCGATGCAGAGACCCGGGAAGAACTCAGAAATCAGGTTTGGGAGCGTCTAACACGAGAACATGTCATGAATGATGTATATGAAGAACTGGGCATCGGAGTAAGCTCTCAGGAACTTTGGGACATGGTGCAGGGAGAAAACATCCATCCAATGATTCAGCGTATTTTTACCGATCCTGAGACAGGCGAGGTAAACAATATGGCTATCATGAGATTTCTCAAAAGCTATAACCAGGACCCTTCCGGAAGAACCAAAACTTACTGGCTGTATCTTGAAGATCAGATGATAAGAGAAAGGAAATTCACCAAATTCAGCAACCTGATCAACAAAAGCCTGTATTATACTTCCGATGAAACCAAAAAACTATCTGATCTGAATGCCCGGAATATAGATTTTAATTATTTACTGCAACGTTATAATAACATTGAAGACAGTTTGGTAGAAGTAAATGAATCGGATCTGAGACAATATTACAAGAGACACCAGGAGCATTATAAGCAATCCGCCAGCCGCGACCTGGAGTATGTAACATTTAATATCGAACCTACTCAGAAAGATATAGAAGCAGCCCGTGAATATATTGTCAACTCTATAGAAGACTTTAAAAGTGCTCAGGAAACTGCCGAATTTGTTAACCTGAACAGTGACATCTCATTTGATGATACGTATTACAAAAAGGAAGAACTTTCCGATTCGATTGCCGACTTTATGTTTTCAGCGGACATAGGCGATGTTTACGGCCCATATAGGGAAGATGAAGCATTTAAGTTGTCCAGGCTGGTGGATATCCAATACCTGCCTGATTCTGTTAGGGCAAGACACATCTTAATACAGCCCAGCAGGGAACAAAGAGACGTTCAAAATGCACAAAATCTGGCCGATAGTCTAAAACAAGAGTTGGAAGAAGGGGCCAGTTTCAGCCAATTGGCAGAACAATACTCAGATGACCAAAACACAGCACCGGAAGGGGGAAATCTGGGCTGGATCAAACAGGGTGATATGGCGGAAGCTGTTACGGATTCGGCATTTTTTGCACAACCTGGAGAAATTAAGCTCGTTCAGTCCCAAGATGGCTTTCATTTACTTGAAGTTACTGAAAGAGGAAGAGAAACCAAAAAAGTCCAGGTTGCCACGCTGGCAAGAAGAATTGAGCCCAGCTCAGAAACTTATCAGCAAGTTTTTACAAAAGCAAGCCGTTTTGCCGGAGAAATTAGCTCATATGAGAATTTCACAGAAGCCGTCAGGGAGAAAGACCTAACCAAACGCCAGGCCAGTAACGTTCAGATCAACTCAAACAGCCTGCCCGGGCTTGAGGATGCAAGAAACATTATCAGAGCAGCATACGACACCAAGGAAAACAGGCTAATCACCAACGATAGCGAAGACCCTATCTTCGAAATTGGAGATAATTTTGTGGTGGGTTTTGTGACTGAGATACGAGAAGAAGGCATTGCTCCGTTTGAGCAAGTGAAAAGTGATATACAGGCTACGGTGATAGAAAACAAGAAAGCCGAAAAATTACAAAACCAGTTTAATGAAGCTCTGCAAAATGCCGGTTCACTGGAAGAAATAGCTGATCAAATGAATCTCAAGATAAGAGAAGCCAACAATCTCAATTATTCTACCTACAATATTCCCGGTGCAGGCTCAGAGCCCAAGGTTGTGGGTGCGGCTTTGGAACTGGAAGAGAACCAACTTTCATATCCTATACAGGGCCAAAATGGAATTTATCTTGTGCAGCTAACCAATAAGACCAACAGCTCGGAAAGTGCTTCTCCCTCTATGGTAAAGCAACGCGAAATGCAAACTCTCCAACGCACAGCACCTAACGACGCATATACAGAACTTAAAGAGGCGGCCGATATTCAGGATAAGAGATACAAATTCTATTAAGCCTTTAAAACAGCCTATTTTCAGGATAAAAAAATTCCGCCGGGCTTTCAAACTTAAACTTTGGAGCTTCGGCGGAATTTTTTCCGGGCTAATAAAGATTTTTCTTCCAGCCTTCAAAAGTTGTCTTCCCATCTTCCAGGAAGTTTTTCTCAATTTACCTCACTCATGAATTGTTGAATTCTTTTTAAGGCTTCGGCAAGTTCTCCCTTCTCCCTTGCAATGTTCAGACGGATGTAATGAGTATGTCTTTCTGAAAAATGTTCGCCGGGGATCACGGCTACTTTTTGCTGATCATAAAGATCAATGGTGAAGCGAAAACCATCCTTCCAGCCTTCCGGTAAAGCGGCCCAGATAAAGAATCCCCCGCCAATTGACGGAACGTAAAAACTAAGACCTTCCAAACCCGATTTCATCATATCAAAACCATGTTTCAATTTTTTTCTCAAACCTTCAATGTAACCGATTCCCCAATTATTTTGTTGTATATATTTTACAAGAGCTTCCTGTAAGACCGAAGGTGCGCACAAACCAGTATAATCGTGTATGGATTTGATGGTGGCCATGTGATTCAGAGGTGCAATCATATAACCAATTCTCCAGCCAGTTAGGGAGAAAATCTTTGAAAAGCTGTTGACATAAAACATGTTTTCACTGAATTCACAGATGGGATGATAGGGAGGATCGTCATAATAAAGCTCCTGGTACACTCCGTCCACTACAATATATATACCATCCTGACGGGCCAGCCTGCCCAGTGAATTGATCTCCTCTCTGCTCCATATCTTTCCAAAAGGATTGCCTGGTGTATTTAAAAAGATTACCTTAACCTTCTGTTCCCGGCACGTTTTTGAAAGCTTGTCAAAATTCACCTTACCATCGCTTTCATAAGGAAAAGAAATAAATTCATCACCAAAAATTTCAGGAAGCTTTTTATAGCTCTCGTAAACCGGTTCAAATGCAAGTGCGGTGTATGGCTTATCAAGTATATTATTGAAATAGGTGTACAGCAGGGAAACCGCTTCCGTAGCCCCGTTGGTAATCAAAAAATCTGCATTCCCGAACGTTTTGTACTGCGAATATTTATCCACCAGCAATTTCAGCAACTTATTGTTGCCATCACCCGGGGCATACTGATGGATGGGATCAAAAGCTATATCACTGAGGTATTGAAGTAGTTCTTTGGGAGGCTTAAATCCGGGTATACCCTGAGCCAAATTGATTCCCCCGTAAGACTTTACCTTATTGCTCATAAAACTGATATACGAACCGGCAGGCTTTTGATATTTATTTAAATCCATCTTCATTATTCTTTTCCAGTTTTTTCCTTGATAAACCAAACTGCTCCTCTTCCACATTACCCAAAGGTTCTGTGTGAACCATCACGTCATAGATATTTCCTACTTTCTCAGCAATGTTTTCTTCCACTTTCCGCGCAATCTTATGCGCCTGAGCAACTTTCATCTCAGGGTCTACTTCTATATCCAGCGAAATGACGTACTTGTCTGCATGTTTTCGCAATCTCACCCTGTGGGGATTTTTGGCACCTTTTGTTTGTTCAACGGCCTCAAAAATCTTAAAATACACACTGGAGTCTTCTACCCCATCCATCAGCTCAACATTACTTTCCATAAAAATTGAAAACGCTTCTTTCATGATCCATATGCTCACTACCATACCTGTTACCAGGTCAAGTACCGGAAGACTCAGTTGATAGGTAAAAACCAAACCCAAAAGAACAGAAAAAGAGATCAATATATCATTACGCATGTTCTTTCCACTTGCAATTAACATCTGACTATTGATCTTCTTGCCTTTTCTCAGATTGTAGATGTAAAGAGCAGCCTTAATAATTATTGAAACAACGGTAACATATAAGGCAAGCATTGTAGGAATTTGATGAGGCTGATTCTCAACAATTCGCATCAATGCGGTGTAAAAAAACTGAGCGCCAACAAAAAACAGAATAAAACTCAGCACTTTCGTGGCTATAGCCTCTGCTCGGAGATAACCATACGGGTATTTATAATCCGGCGGTTTACATATGATCTTTGAAGCATAAAAACTGACGACAAAAGTCAGGACATCCGAGCCGGAATCCAAACCATCACTTATTACCGCAAAACTGCCGGAAACAATTCCAACTGTTATCTTAGCAGCAGATAAAAGTGCGTTGCCAACAATACCAATAATCGATGCTTTTCTGATTGATAAAGCTCTGTCATTCATTAATAAATGAAAAATTTTCCTTTAGTTCCCGAAATTAGTTCAAATTCATTTTATGGTCACTGCTTCTTCATCTTGAAAACAACAGGGAATTGAATATCATCTTATAGTCAGACTGTGTTGAAGCTCTGAACTGAGGTTTGAAAGAAAAAATGATCATTTCGCCCTCTCCTTTTCTAATCCATACGGAAGTGGGTTTTTTTGCCACTTGTTTCTCCTCCTCGGCAAAACCGCTCAATAAGATATCTTCCTCGGGGAAATGGCTCAGTACCCTTCTGTCCATATCGAATATGGGGGTGTTGGTAGTGAAAACCGGATTTCCCCTGTAAAATACGCCGGTTTCATCAGGCATTCCCCTGTTAAATACCATTTGATTGTCAAGTTTAACCCTCACAAAAGAACCGGGACAATAAAAACCTTTTTCCTTGACTTGATCCGCAACGTCGTTCACAGGTAAACTGAATTCCTCTGTCTCTTCATCATCGATCTGAATGGTTTGTTTGCCCATGAACAATTCAGTTGATCTCCCCCAGCTTATAATCTTGCCTCCTTCCTGGATAAATTTCATAACTTTCTGCAACCCTTCTTTTTCCATTCCCTTGGTATATTCAGGTGAATAGTTGCTCATACGGTAGTGGTCTTCCCTTTCATACTTACCATTCAGAAGCACTGATTTATGTGTATCAGGAAATACCAACACATCATATTTCTGTAATTCTTTCTCCCTGATTTCCTCTGGATGGATTACCTCATAAGGAACGTGATAGCTGTCGAATATGTAACGGGTCCATCCGGCATCCATATCGTGCTGATAGGTTTCAACCAGTGCTGTCTTAGGAAAACCAATCTCCAAGGCTTCTGTATCAAACTCCTCTTCAGCAACTACCGGAGGAACATCCAATTGTTCGATAATGCCATTAATATCTGCTTTGTCTGCATTTGAACAAGGAATGACAAAAGCACCTTCCTCAATGGATTGATTGCCAACGGTAAAAGACTGAGCTGTATAGCGAACCGGCAAATCCATCTCATTGGCAAGAAAAGCGGCTTTATAACTCTCATTATTGCTAAATGGAAAAACTGCCGCCTCATAATTATCCGGTAGTGATTTATTGATGGTATATTGGCCCTCCAGCTTTTCAATGGAGCTTTCCAGAGCTTCGGATTTTTCATCTATCTCATAACATTCTACTCCTCTGTGTAAAGGCAACGACCAGGAAGTGATGTCATAAGGTTTAACCATCTCGCCATCGGGGGTATAATGTCGTACCGGATAATCTTGCCGCTCCATCACTTCTTTAATAAAAGGCCTGAACGGCTGGGCCAATGGGACAACCACATCCCCTGCCCTGTAGCGGCGATTCTCAATTTCAACCGGTTGCTGCAAAACATACCGATCCACACCATGATCTTCCAAAAGATTGACCAAATCAACCAATTCACTCTTATCATGTTGTTTTTCCGGCATGATATAATAGTATGGCGCCTGAGTCCTGCCTTTGTTCACTTCTTTATTGCACAAATCATTACGGAACTTCAGAATATCCTCCTTATGATTGGCACACGACTTAATCGCGGACATGGTAGAGACCACCTCATAATCCATTATGTCGCTTAATCTCCACCATCCTCCTTCCCACGGCAAAGGCATATTGATACTCTTCTTATATTCTGACAGTCCCTTGCCTCCAACTGAAAGTTCATTCTCTTCAACATAAATGGGGGTTGCATATTTAACGCTGGCACTTTCGGTAAGAAAACCGATAACATTCTTCCATATACAGGTTTCAGTGGATCCGGGCCAATAATTATCAAACAGGTAATGCTGACTTACACCGGCCAGCTCGTTTCGTGTCATATCCTTTATCATATTCATCCCGAAAAGTCCGATCCAGTTCCATATTCCGGCATCCACATTTTCAGCTATGGGATCATGATTGGGCGGTACAAAATATCTCGGACCGGTGGATCCCATCTGGTGCTTTTCCACCATAACCTGGGGAAACCAGGTGTGACTAAATATTTTCGAGATGGCCCTGGTGTCTTCCTGGCTCAGGGTCACAAAATCGCGGTTGTTGTCATGACCTACATATTTATGATAAACGCCGGGCATAGAGCTGCCCTCGTATTTGGTGCCTTTATATCCCTTATAATGATTGACAATCATATCCATGCCATCCGGATTGTGGCTGGGCACCATCATATACACCACATCTTCCATCCAACCAGTAGTATCCGGATCCTGGGTATTCAAAAGCTTATGGGCTATAAGCGGAGCAGACTGGGAAGGACCCACCTCACTGGCATGCATGGATAAGGTTGCAACAAAGAAAACCTTCCCTTCCCGGATATATTCCTTCTGTTGCTCATTGTCCAATTCATGGTTGAGGGCCAATTCTCTGTTAATCTTTCTCAATTCATCAAGATTTTGAATATTGTCCGAATGAGAGAAAAAGGCCACATAAATGGGCCGTCCCATAGGAGATTCACCAATTTTCTCCAGTTTCAGACGGGGAGAGGATTCTTCAAGTACTTTCAGATACTCGATCAGCGACTCATAATCAAAAAGCATCTTGTCAGTACCAGGTTTAAATCCAAAATGCTCCGAGGGTTTCACCAAATTCTGCTGGCTTAATGCAGAAATAGAAAATACAATCAGCCCAGCCGTTAAAACTGATTTAACAATAGAGACAATATCTTTCATAAAAAAATGATTTAGATTATTTCAAATAATTGGATCAAAGTTAAATAATTTCGTTTAATACAAACACAACAAAAAAACGGCTGATTGAATCACCAGCCGCCATATATTTTTTTGTGATCCATATTATTGATTATTCAAAGCTTCCTGAAGCTCATCGGTCAGTTCAAGATTGTGATATACATTTTGCACATCATCATCCTCTTCAAATGCATCGATCATTTTCATCACTTTAAGAGAAGATTCTAGATCCAGTGCTTTACGGGCCTTGGGTATTTGCTGAAGGGAAGCATTTTCCGGCTGAATGTTCAGCTCCTCCAGTTTCTTCTGAATGGCTCCGAAATCCTCTTTTGCCGTAGTTACAGTAAGAAAATCATCCTCTACTTCAAGATCCTCTGCGCCTGAATCAATCAGCTCAAGCTCCAGTTCTTCCAAATCCATATCTTCTTTCCAGGGTATGGTAAATATTCCCTTCTGATCGAAAAGATAGTTGATTGATCCATTCTTACCCAGACTGCCTCCATTTTTGGTAAAGATTGATCGAATGCTGCTCACGGTTCGGTTTCTGTTATCCGTAAGGCATTCAACAAATACAGCCACGCCCCCCTGAGCATAGCCTTCAAAATAAACCTTCTCCAGTTCCTGCCCGTCACTGGAAGCCTTTTTTATAGCCTTTTTAATATTATCTTTCGGCATGTTTACGCCTTTGGCATTCTGAATGGCCATCCTCAGACGTGAATTCATCTCCGGATCCGCCCCGCCTTCCTTAACTGCAACACTGATCTCCTTTACCATTCTGGAAAATATCTTGGACTT
Organism: Bacteroidales bacterium; assembly: GCA_046545815.1. Taxonomy (GTDB): domain Bacteria; phylum Bacteroidota; class Bacteroidia; order Bacteroidales; family UBA12077; genus JAGXLC01. Next base: position 5,075 of record JBKGZA010000025.1, on the reverse strand, counting down.
TTTAGCATCCTGTGCTTCTTTTCTTCGCTTGATATTTGCCCACTTACTATGACCTGCCATATGAACACCTCTTTATAATATTTTTATGATGTTATGCAAAGATAACAATTTTGTCATTTGCATCATACTAATACAATCAGCATCATTAAAAGAGAATTTATTCAATTATCTATTTAAAACGAAAATTCTGTGAATTTTTATCCACTTGGTTTAATTTTGCAACGTCAATGGAGTGATTATTATTTTTATGCTTTAAATCATCAATCTTCCAATGAAACCCGCATCCAGGAACCTTCAAAACAAGGCAATGAATAAAGCCTGCGAGTTCCATGGCCAAATAAGCACAAGGCTCGAATTTTGAGGTTCTATTTAATTGAATTACAATCATATATTCAAACTTTTAATAAACTGTTAACCGAATGAATGGCGCAAAGAGCAAAAAACTATATATAGAAACCTATGGATGTCAGATGAATGTAGCCGACAGTGAGGTGGTTACATCCATTATGAACCATGAGGGGTATGAAATAACTGAGGATATGCGCCAGGCGGATCTGATCCTGGTAAACACCTGTTCAATAAGAGAAAACGCAGAACAGAGGGTTTGGGGCCGGCTGAATGTTTTCAGGCAAATGAAAGAGAAAAACCCGTATATCAGGGTAGGAGTAATCGGTTGCATGGCCGAACGGCTTAAAGAAAAGCTGATTGAGCGTGAAAAAAGTATAGATCTTGTACTGGGGCCGGACGCTTACAGGGATCTGCCCCAATTATTAGAAACAGTAGAGTCCGGACAAAAAGGTGTCAATACCCTCCTTTCCAGAGAAGAGACCTACGGAGATATCCCCCCGGTCAGAACCGACAGGAATAACATCTCGGCCTTCATTTCAATCATGAGAGGCTGCAACAACATGTGTTCCTATTGTATCGTACCTTTCGTACGGGGCCGGGAAAGAAGCAGAGATCCGAAGACCATATATGGTGAAGGGCGTGACCTGAGCCAAGAACATTACCGGGAAATAACCCTTATCGGGCAGAATGTTGACTCCTACAAATGGAACAACGGGCAGGAGAACATGCATTTTGCGGACCTTCTTGAACAGGTAGCCCAAATCGACCCTGAAATGCGTATACGGTTTGCCACATCACACCCTAAAGATCTTTCTAATGAAGTATTGAAAACTATGGCTGATCATCCGAACATCTGCAGACACATACATCTGCCGGTGCAATCGGGAAGCACCAGGATACTGAAAGCCATGAACCGTAGATACACCAGAGAGTGGTATCTGAACCGCATTGATGCCATCCGAAGTTATCTGCCGGATGCTGAAATCACCACAGATATTATGGCCGGATTTTGCTCGGAAACGGAGGAAGATCATAAGGGAACCCTCTCCCTTATGGAATATGCCAACTACGACTTTGCTTACATGTTCAAATATTCCGAGAGGCCCGGGACAAAAGCAGCGAAGAGAATGGAGGACGATGTACCGGAAAACACCAAAAAAAGAAGGCTCAATGAAATCATTAATCTCCAGAACCGGATTTCCAAAAAAGCCAAACAAAAGGTTATTGGAAAAACCTTCCGGATTCTGGTGGAAGGCATTTCCAAAAAATCAGAAAACGAGCTCTCCGGCAGAAACTCACAGAACCAGGTAGTGGTTTTCCCGAAAAACGGAGCAAAACCTGGCAATTATGTGGATGTGAAGATTTATTCAGCTACCCCGGCCACTCTGCGTGGAAAGATTGTTGATGATTAATCCAACCATGTTTATTCTATTGCTTATTCGATAGCCATCCAATTATCACTAATGATCATTTGGTGGTATTAAATAGTTATAAACTTTAAGGTTTGAAAAATTTAGTAAGGTAGTTCTGAAAGGCAATGCTGTCAATAGATCCTTGGTAATTATTTTGCCAACTGCTCTTTGCTGATTCCAACTTAATGAAAATAAATCAAAAAACATCAAATCATATTATAAAATAACAAAAGGATTAATTATGAGCAATTTATTGAATGAATTCCGAGTGTACCGGGAAAAAATGAACGAAAAGCTGCAAGAGACCGACAATAAGGTAATCAAGCGGATCATGAACCTGGATACCAATGCCTATAAGAAGGGTGCATTGGATTCCGGAACGAAAGAAATGCTTGGGCTTGTTGCTTCCATGGTATTGCGGTGCGACGACTGCATCAGCTATCATCTGGAACAATGCCATAAAGAAGGTATTTCCAATGATGAAATGTATGAGATTTTTTCAGTGGCAAATCTGGTGGGTGGCACCATTGTCATCCCTCATACCCGGAGAGCGTTGGAATATTGGGAGGCATTAAAGGAAGAAAACAATTAAAAAAATACCTTCCCCATTTTAAAGGGAAGCGCTTTACTTGTTGTTCGCCTTGATGTTAAAAACGTTTTCCAGCTGCATTACCTTGATCAGCTCCATAGCTCCGTCAGAAATATGCGCCAGTTCAAAATCTGTATTATTGATTTTTGCATTCCGAAGCACATTCAACAAGGTTTCAAATGCATAGCTATCAATAAATTTAACATTATCAAGATTTAGTGTTACCCTTACTTCCGGTTTTTGTACGTATTCCATCAACTCCTTTTCAACCTGTTTGGCGTTATACACATTGAACTTGTCAATTTCTCCAAATGACAGGTAAAACTTCTTGTTGTATTGTTCAACTTCCAACATGATATTTATTTGTTATTTTTTTGGTTGAACCTTATATACTATAAAGGTATTCCACAACAATATACCATAACGAGAACAGGCACAAATTTATTAACAAATCGGGCTAAAAATTAAATCAATGATCTTATTTTTAATTATTCTATTTATTACAACAGGAAAGACCAACTGTTCTCATTTTCGCATTCAAATTCAGTTACTCCGGTCCACTATCGTAATACTGAGTTCATCTAACTGATCCTGTGAGATTTTGGAGGGTGTATTGATCATCAGATCACGGCCTGAATTGTTTTTGGGGAAAGCGATGAAATCACGAATCGAATCTGAACCTCCCATCACGGCACACCACCGGTCGAAACCAAAAGCAATACCGCCGTGTGGAGGAGCGCCGTACCGGAAAGCATCCAGGAGAAATCCGAACTTTTCACTGGCTTCTTCTTTGGAAATGCCCAGAGTATAAAACATTTTTTCCTGCAGCTCACGGTTATGAATACGAATGGAGCCGCCACCAATCTCTACGCCGTTGATCACAAAATCATAGGCATTGGCCCGCATATTGCCGGGATTGCTGTCATAAAGCGGAATATCTTCATCTTTTGGTGAGGTGAACGGATGATGCATGGCCACATAGCGGCCTTCTCCCTCATCCCACTCCAACAATGGAAAATCCACAACCCAGAGAGGAGCATATTTTCCCGTATCCCGCAGTCCCAATCTTTTTCCCATCTCCAGCCGCAGAATGCCCAAAGCCGGCAAGGTATTCATCCTTTCACCGGCAAGGACCAGCATCAGATCACCCGGATGGGCATTCATCGCTTCAGCCCATTTTTTCAAATCTTCTTGCCCAAAAAACTTATCCACTGATGACTTCAACGTGCCGTCTTCATTATATTTTACGTAAACAAGACCTTTTGCTCCCACCTGGGGTTTCTGCACAAAAGAAGTTAACTCATCAAGCTGTTTCCGGCTATAGGAAGCACAGCCTTTGGCATTGATCCCTCCTACATATTCTGCATTGTCGAACACCTTAAAGCCTATGCCCTGAACAATATCAGTAAGATCGGAAATTTTCATGTCGAACCGCAGATCGGGCTTATCGGTTCCGTACAGTTTCATGGCATCATCATAGGCAATTCGGGGGAAACGCTCATCGTAATTGTAATTGTTGATCTTCTTCAATAAATACCTTGCCAGGCCTTCAAAAGTGTTGAGCACATCATCCTGTTCCACGAAAGTCATCTCGCAGTCAAGCTGTGTAAACTCCGGCTGCCGGTCAGCCCGCAGATCCTCATCCCGGAAACATTTTACAATCTGAAAGTACTTGTCGTAACCTGCGATCATTAAAAGCTGCTTAAAGGTCTGCGGACTCTGCGGAAGCGCATAAAATTCACCGGGATTCATCCTTGAGGGAACCACAAAATCCCTGGCTCCTTCAGGCGTTGACTTGATCAGGAAGGGCGTTTCCACTTCCACAAAACTCTGCCCATCCAAGTATTTCCTGATCTCCTGGGCCATCCTGTGGCGAAGCATCATGTTGTTTTTCAATACCTCTCTTCTCAGGTCCAGGTAACGGTATTTCATCCTGAGCTCTTCACCGCCGTCCGTCTCATTCTCAATAGTGAAGGGAGGTATCTCGGACCGGTTGACAATCTCCAGCTCAATGGCAGAAATCTCAATATCTCCCGTAGGCATTTGGGGGTTTTTGCTGGCCCGTTCCAGAACTCTCCCCGTAACGCGAATGATGTACTCACGGCCTAGCTCCTTCAATTTTGAGGCAATGGCTTCGGGAGTATGCTCATCAAATACAAGTTGGGTGATGCCATAGCGATCACGCAAGGTAATGAAAGTCATCCCGCCCAGTTCACGGATTCGCTGAATCCATCCGGTCAGGGTTACTTTCCGGCCAACATCCTCAATTTTCAGTTCGCCACAGGTATGTGTACGGTACATGTATATCTTGCTTTTAATTTGAGACATTACAAACTTTGCGAAGATAGAAAGTTTTTCATGAATTTATTATATTTGTATCATTGAAATGTAAGACGGGGTATTAGCTCAGCAGGTTCAGAGCGCTACCTTGACAGGGTAGAAGTCGGTGGTTCGAATCCACCATATCCCACAAAATCTGGTAGAGACGCACGGCCGTGCGTCTCTACCAGATTTTGTCCTCTTCTGTCATATAATTATTTTCCATCATAATAAGACACCAATTCTGCCAGACCCACCCTTGCTTTATTACATAATGGTTTACAAATATTTATAACCACCCTCAACTTTTTACAGCATGATTTTGTTCACAATGTGAAACAAAAATTAACTTCAGGAGGTAATGACCCATCATGCGGAAATTAATTGTTCTACTCCCTTTAATAACC
>JBKGZA010000024.1:0-26576 GCA_046545815.1 Bacteroidales bacterium | reverse complement strand
AAAAAATAATCCCCGAATACATTATCCGGGGATTATTGAAATGATCTGTCTTATGAAATCATCCTATTCCATCCTTTCCAAATACTTGTACAACTCGCTGTCGGTCGAAAGGATAACGGTTGTAGTTGTATCAAACGTATTTTCAAAGGTTTCCATGCTTTTGCTAAAGCTGTATAATTCTCTGGAGCTGCTTGATTTGTCGTAAGCCCCGGCATAGATATTGGCAGCTTCCGCATCGGCTTCACCCTTTATTGTTTCAGCTTCTCTGTAAGCTTCTGACTGAATCTCGTTCAGTTCCCGTTCTTTTTCTCCGTTGATCCTGGAAGCTTCACCTTCACCTTCGGACCTGAATTTATCGGCTATACGGAACCTTTCGCTATTCATACGTTCGTAAACACGTTCTCTGACTTCCTGGACATAATTGATTCGTTTAAACCGAAAGTCGAGTATCTCAATGCCCAGATCCTGTGTTTCTTCATTGGCGGTTTGCTGTACCATCTCCTGAATTCTTTCCCTGCCCATGTCAATATCAGGAAGGGTGTCCTCGATTATCTCGCTGATTCTTCCGGTGGTATCGGGCTCCCGGTCAGAATTTCTTACTGCTTCTTGAAGGCTGTGGCTGGCTATACGGTCCCTTGTTTCGCCGTCGAGGATGTCGTCCAGTCTGCTCTGTGCACCCCGTTCATTGGTGAGACGCTTGTAGAACTGCAAGGGATCGGTGATTTGCCAGCGTGCATAGGTGTCCACAAAGATGAATTTCTTTTCTTTTGTGGGAATCTGGTTGGGATCACCATCCCATTCCATATAACGCTTTTCAAAAAAGTTCGCCTTTTGTACAAATGGGGTTTTGACTTTCAAGCCGGGTTCGGTGATCGGATCACCGACGGGCCTGCCGAATTGTGTTACTACCACCTGTTCGGTTTCTTTTACGATATAAATGCTTTGTGCCAGAACAATGATGCCGGCAATGATAATGGCTATAATAAGAAGTATTTTATTTTGCTTTTTCATGGTCATGTGCTTTAATAAATCTCACGTTATTTTGTTTTATTTCATTTCCTTTTTCAGCAAGGGGATCATATTGTTGCCGCTTTCTGAGGTAATAACCCTGTCTCCCAGTTTGGGAATAACTTCCTGTAGGGTTTCCAGATAAATTCTTCTCTTGGTTACTTCCGGTGCCCTCACATATTCATTGTAAAGGGCGTTAAAACGTGCTACCTCACCCTCTGCATTGTTTACACGCCTGGTAGCGTATCCCTCGGCTTTTTCAATGGTTTCTTCCGCCTGGCCTCTGGCTCTGGGGATCACTTTGTTATATTCGGATTTGGCTTCGTTGATCAGTGTTTCCCTTTCCTGCTGGGCCTCGTTTACTGCGTTAAAAGCTTGTTTTACAGGTTCGGGAGGATTTATGTCCTGAAGCACTACCTGGGCTATTTCAATACCCAGTGAGTATTCGCGTGCCAGTTCCTGGATGAGCACCTTTACTTCACTGGCGATTTCAGCCCTGCCAACGGTTAATACCTCATTGACCGTCCGGTCGCCGACAACCTGCCGCGTTACCGCTTCGGAGAGATCCCGGAGGGTGTTGTCGGCATTGCGGACTTTAAAAAGATAATTGTAAGGATCGCTCACACGATACTGTACTACCCATTGTACATTGGACAGGTTTAAATCGCCTGTAAGCATAACGGCTTCGTCTTTGGTAACCGAACCCGTACGGGTATATTGGGTTCTGACGCCTGCCTCTTTTGTACGAAAACCAAATTCCTGCTTTTTTTGCCTCTCCACAGGCACTTTATATACTTTTTCCGCAAAGGGGATTTTCGTTTTTAAACCGGAGGGAACCGTTCTCACATGTTTTCCAAAACGGGTTACCACTCCTACTTCTTCCGCACCAATCTGAAAGAACGTGCTAAAACCAAGGATTAGCAAAACAATCACTGTGATGATGGCTTTGTAATGCTTTTTGATTATTTGTTCTATTTCAGGTGCATTTGATTCTTGATTTGCCATAGTTTAAATATTTAGATTTTTTGCAATTTACAATGATTTGACTGGTTTAACAATGCATTCCTTCTTTATATATAATGGAATTACTCCAAGACCCAATTTTAATGAGATATAAGTCAGACCGGCTGCCACACCCCGTCTGACCGATTATCAGGTAACAGGTATGCCAGCAGCCACAGGCAACACAACAATAAGATCCGGATCAACCCAGACCTGTGCTGCCCGGTCGGACGGGTTGACGATTTAAAAACAAGGCTATAACCCACAATCATGGGGTGCTAATCGTTCCGGATATTGTCCTGAAAGCATTTTACATGTATTATTATCGTCAGGACACTGTCCTGACGGTATTACATAATGGTTTTTTCAGTCCTAACCTTCCACATCTGTTTTTTTATATCCTGGCAGCCTTGAGGTAAAAGATCCATCCTTATTCATACATTCTTGGCTATATGAGCGAAGTGTATTTTCCCTGAGTGGTGGTTCAATTATATAATATCAATCACTGAGAACATAAAGGAAATCACGGAGTGACACGGAGGACTTTAGAATTTCCAGTTTATCTGGGTTAGAACTTAAAGGCTTTTTACAAACTCGTTCAGCAGTTTATCAAATGCCTCGGGATTCTCAAACTGCGGACAATGACCTGCCTGATCAATAAACTGAACATTATTCTGCCAGAGTGTAGGAAGATTCAGTTCCTGGTAATATTTGTCGTTGATCAGCTGGTCTTCTTTCCCTTGAAAGATGGCCAGGGGATGTTCCATTTCGCTCAAAATTTTTGCTTCATTAACTATTTCTCCTTTGGAATACGAGAGCCCCAATCCGGCGCGTATGTCGGGATCGGAATGCCGGATGGCGTCCATGAGCAATTCAGGCTCTTCATGGCCTTCTTTTACACAGGCATGGGCAAACGTGTGTATCTCCTCCTCGGTCAGATCTTCTTTATACATCAAATATTGGACATCGTGTTCCAGGTGTGTCTTTTCCGGCTGGGGTGGCAGTGTAAAGGGCGGTGCACCAAAGATAACCATGCCCAGCATGGGGGCCTTCAATTTGGGATAAGCCTCCATCAGGATGTGGCCGCCAAGGGAATGACCCACAAAAACGGCTTTTTCAATTCCCATTTTATCTATAAACGCCAGAAAATGGTCAATCAATCCCTTTAATGAATAATCAGACAGTGGATTATCCGAGTGTGCAGATTGGCCGTGGCCGGGCAGATCAAGGGCAATGAGCCGGTAATGATCTGCCAGCAATGGATCGGCGAATTGTTCTGAAAATGTCTCTGATGACAGGGAGTTGCCATGTAACATAACGATTGGTGTCCCTTCTGACCGGCCTTCATACCAAGCCAGTTCCAGATCTTTGATTTGGATGGTTTCAGGATGCATAATATTTTTTTGATAAAGATAGGGAATTTTGGGTTAATTGGCAAAATATGTTGAAAAACCCAAAAGACAAGTAAATTGGAGAAGTAAAACCCGTCTGACCGACATGCCTGAGCATTAATAAACCGGAAAATCTATTGTGTATATACCAGATGACATTTTTATTGACTTAATAACCCTCAATAATAACATGATGCTCCCCAACTCCTTCGGGAATCGTAATCTCAAAAGGTTCTCCGGTATACTGTGATCGTGAGATCACATTTCCATCTATCTCGATCCTCACGTCGTTTCCTAAATCCTCAGCCAGCCAGTCGGCGATTTCTACCGTCCATCGGCTTTGGTGGTTTTTGAAATGGCTACAGTAGTGGTCATCGTAATTAATTTGCAGGTTTATGCTGGTTTGTGCTCTCTCCAAATGCCCGGAATTACCGGAATGGAGATGACCAATGAATTCATTGATGTTAATGAAACGTTTATTTGGGTATTCATCAAATATTGATGTAAATGCTTCCGGGTTTTCGGCAATGCCGAAATCGTGGCCATTAGGGGGAGCTCCTGTAAATATTGGTGATTCTGTAGACCCTTCGTAATTCCAGCCCATAATGGCCATATCTTTACCCAGGTATCCACGGGCCCAACCGTACCAGCCAAATCCGGCACGGGCAGCAATTCTCCAGGTATTGTTGGAGTAAGAGAGGGAGCTTCCTCCGCCGCCGGCACAAAATTGTAGTGGTATAACCCCAAACTGTTGCTCCAGCCACCGTTTGGCTGTATTCATTCGCCAAAGCTGTTCGGCAGCAGGGATTTCTTTGCCCCGGCGCGTATCTCCGAATTCCCTGTACCAGCCGACATTGGATTTCTCTTCGTTCAGTGGAGCTTCCCACCAGCCTGTGAGATCGGGCTGCATGTGGGTGAGGCCGTGACACATGATTTCAAAAACGGCTTCTTTTAAACCCTGGTCAATCCCTTCTTTGGTGGAAGGATAATCCTGACGGGTACCGAATGCATCTGTGAACTCCCGCCGCCAAGTGGGTTCCACCCTTTGCTTTTTTTCATTGACAAATCCGGCCACCACGTTGATGTTAAGTACCGCATCATGTTTCTTTAAGGGTTTAATCAGGAATTCTTCTATGGTATCGGTGGAAAGGGTAGGGTAGTGCCAGTGTTCCAGCCAGGCATTCTGTGCATTTCCCGGATCATCCATGATCATTACGGCTTCGTCCTCCCATGTTCTGTAAAGATTGTAGCCCACCGTCCAGGTAATGGACTTACGGAGCAATGTTCTTACATCCGGGTAGGAAAACATCTGGTTGTGGTCGCTGCCGATCCATACCGTACGCGCCCCGGAGGAAAGGGTTCTGGCAGTGACCTGCGGATAATCTCCCTGTCTTATAAGCATTTCGGCTTCATTGGCCTTTACCTGCATCCGCTGTTTATGGAATGTTGGGCCATCGCTCCGGTCCAGAGGTGATTCCATCCCTTTTGTGAGGAAATGTTCCTTGACTATTTCCAGGTCTTCGCTGCTCATCCAGGAACCTTCGTATTCCAGTCCGAGTATCGACTGGATCTCTGGCTGCCAGATGCGATCCGAAAGCGCAATAAAACCCACTCCTTCATTCGCTACTATATCCTTGATGATGGTAAAATCGGGACTCAATAGGCTGTCACTCCGGTTGACGTCCCAGATGATGGCGCCATATCGCGGTTCTCCGCTGGCATTGACAAACATGCTGTGGCTTAGAAATTGCTGATCCAGCCGGAATACGTCGAATGGTATGCCCCACGACTTAAGCATGACCATTAGATCATAAAAGTCAGAAGGTTCTGTAATACCAGGACTTTCGGCATATCCGCTGTAATCGGCTTCTCGCGGATAATCGGTGCTGGCTCTGCCACCCTCAGGCGGAGTGATTAACTGGTTATTGGGATCGTCCCATTGATCGCCTATAATAACTGCTACCCGGAAGGGATCTTCTGAAGTTTGCCCGAAAGCTGGATTAATGGCAAAAGCATTAAACAATATCAAAAGGATGGGGATGAGTTTTTTGTGATTCATTTTTAGGTCCTCCTTTTATTTTATAAATATTATTGAGTCCAGTTTAAATCGGTTTTTTTCTGCTACCAAAACACCCAATTCCACTAAAAATAAAATACTGAATATTTTTTTGGTGGATTTTTGGTGTTTTGGAGATTTATTGGCATTTTTTTTAATTTAACCTTTTTTAACCGGACTCATATTCAAGCAATAAATTTTGGGAAATAATCCGAACTAAAATAATCATTTCTCAGAAAAAACATCAATTCATAAGTTTTTTATCTTTGTACTTTTTTGTCTCCATGAAAATCATTTAATTTGATGATTCAATTTGGAGTAAAAACTGAGGATGCAAAAGCTCATTATTAACCATTTGTTTTCCGGCGGAGTGATTACCAGTCATTTCTGCACTTCCGTATGCCGGCATTGTTTATATGGTTGTCCTCCGCGTTGGGAAAAGGACTATATCGACCAGGCAATGGCTGAAAAAGCCATGGAGAAAATCCTTTCCCTCGGATGCATATCCGACCATATTGGCGGAGATGAGCACATGCTCTACATTTACGGATTGCTGAAAGTGACCAATACGGCTCAAGCGCCTGGGATGGGGATTGCTGATGTGGAGACCAATGCTTCCTGGTATAAAAATACGGTAAGACAATAATAATAAGTAGTGATTCGTAGTTTAAATTATATGTAAAATCAAAAAAGAGAATTGTATGAAGTTTAAAATTTTAGGAAGTTTAGTTATTGGAGCCATGTTGCTGGCAGGCTGTCAAGGAGGAAATCAGAAAGATGATGGAGACGGTCAACAAGAAGCACCTTCTCAGGAGCAGCCACCTGGCGATCAGCAGCAGATGCCCGAACAGATGGAGCAGCAACAGACGGATATTGAGGTAAACGATGAAGAAATTCAGAAGTTTGTTTCGGCAGCCAATGAGATTCAGGCTTTGAATCGTGAAATGCAGAAAGAGATAAGCGAGGCTATTGAGGACGAAGGAATGGACCCCCAAAGGTTCAATGAAATTCATAAATCCCAGCAGTCTCAGCAATCCGGAGAGACTGATGCCAGTGACGAGGAAATGCAGCAATACCAAACTATTGTTAAGGAATTGCAAAATATGCAGGGCGGTTCACAGGAAGACATGCAAAAAGCCATTGAAGACGCCGGATTGAGTATGCAACGTTATCAGGAAATTGCTAAAGCTGCACAGACTGACTCCTCTTTGATGAAAAAATTGCAGGAGGAGATGAAAAAAGGTATGAGCGGGCAGTAATTTTACCTTTTACAGGCATTTTTCTTATTTCATAATGATTCATTTTATTAGATGAATGATGTGAGAGTATAAAGTATGTTTGAATTACACAGAACTCCTGCCTCCCATGAACAACCGGCAGGAGTTTCTTTTTTATCTTTCCGTCCGGTAATAATGTCAGTTTCACCTGATTTTTATACTTAGATTCTGTCCATAAATTCTTCTGTGGACTCGTGGTTGGTTATTAATTTAATGAATTGTCTGCAAATATATTAAATATTTATTCATAAATGATGGATGCGATGAGTTTGTTGCTGTCAACCCAGTCTCTATCCTTCTTTAAAATACCGGTGGGGGAGTTAATCCATTTAATTTCTGCGGTGGGATTTTCCTCAAAGAATGTGTTGAGCTGTTTTTTAAAATCGATGATATCATCCGCATAGATTTTATATTCCTTCATGAGTTTGGATTTATTTCCTTTTTACGGGGGAATTGGTGATGTGTTTCGGGCAATGGAGAATGTGAAAAAATATAGATAAACTACTTGACTATGAGATTATATTTATCAGCAGGTTATGAGAAATTTGTTTGCATCTTGGCTGCGGAGGGATTAATGCAGTTAAAAATTCATACCATCATGATGCAACAATTTTTAAAACTGATCTTTGTGTTTCATGAATTGAGCTACGACCGGTATCATCAAAAGAAAGAAATGACTTGTCCGGGGCGTTAGCTTTCATAATTCTATAACAGGAGACTTCAATGAAAATTGCTTTATAAACATTTTAGATATTTTTTCATATCTTGGGGGTCTTTTATTTTTAGGGTAAGGATCAGGGGGAGCCATTATTACAATATAATTAATAAAATTATATACTATTTAACATAATAAAACAGGAGGTTTTTCGATTTTAATAAAGAAGCGTTTAGGGATTATTTTATAAAAAATTATAAATCTAAAGGTAAAAAGGTTTATTAACTTTATAAATTATTATAACTTAGTGGCGAAATAAAACCAAGGATTTATGGAAATCAGCATCATCATACCGACCTATAACGAAGCTGAAAACATTGGTCAGGTATTGGATTATTTGAGGGAGAACAGTGACGGGGAAAATGTAAAGGAAATTATTATATCGGATGGCATCAGTGAGGACAACACACTGGAAATTGCCCGTGCTAAAGGAGCTCGTATTGTAGATCACAAAAATACAGGCAGGGCCAAACAAATGAATGCGGGAGCCAGAGTGGCGAGGGGAGATATTTTTTACTTTCTGCATGCCGACAGTTATCCACCCAAAAATTTTGACCAGGAGATTTTACATTATGTTAAAAAAGGATACAAAGCAGGTTCTTTCCGCATGAAATGGGATATGGACCATTGGCTGCTCAACTTTTTTGCCTGGTGGACCCGCTTTAATCACCAATGGTGCAGGGGTGGAGATCAATCCTTATATGTTGAAAGAGAAATATTCAGGGAAGTGAACGGATTCAATGAAAATTACCGGTTCCTGGAAGATTATGAAATCATTCCGCGCATAAAAGAACACACTTCCTTTAAAGTGATTCAGAAAGACATCATTACTTCAGCCCGGAAATACAGGAAAAACGGAGTTGTACGTCTTCAGATGCATGTTGCCAAGACCTATATCCTGCGCATGCTGGGCATGGATATAGATAAGGTTGCTGAAATCTATTACAGGGGCATCAGGGAAAAATTCAACAGATAAACCGGATAAACGGATGGGTTAAGATTCAATTGTGAATGTCCGGTCCGGGTTTTACCGGTTATGAAATGAATAAGAAATTCTTTCCTTCTTCATATCCCCGCTGGCAGAGAAAATCTTTGATCTTCGGTTTGGCATACCATTGCCTTACATACACAAGTATAAAGTTATGTCCGGAATCAGGTAGATCCTGGTAGTAAATCAAATCTTTATTAAGCTGTCGTGTTTTTTTTATGTCGATAAAGGCCGTTATTTTGATGCCGTAAGATTCAAGAAGTTCAGCCCGTGCCCGTGATATTCTGCTGGCTCCCCATACCATCACCCGGGGATGAAATGAATTGTTGCGCTCCAGCCATTTTACCAGGTAATAGGTTTTGATTCGATAGAATGCTTCATCGGAATAATCGGTGTGGTTTCGGGTAAGCCTGTTTTCATAGTCATGCCATTCCAGTATATAAAATGGGATTTTGCGGATATTAACCCCTTGATGCAACCAGCGCAGCCACATTTCATAATCTTCCGGGAACTCCCCCGAACGGTACATCCCATGTTTTTCTGCTACCTCCCTTCGCCACATGGCGGTGGGATTGATAACCGGAGCGTCGATGAACCTGTTTTTGAGAATATCTTCGTAGGTTATCACTGAATTGTTCCATTCTACATATTTATTGAAGCCTTTTTTATCCGCAGAATGGCTTACATATTTTACCATACCTGCAACCGCTCCGTAATCCTTCTGGTTATCAAGAAATTTGGCCTGTTTCTGCAGCCTTTTCGAACAGGCCAGATCGTCGGCGTCCATGCGGGCAACATAATGGCCTCTTGATTGTTCCCATCCGGTATTTGAAGCAAAAACCACACCCTGCCGGGCTTCTGTAAGCAGAACAAAACGGGGGTCATAATGAGTCCATCTTCTGGCAATTTCCCTGCTTTTGTCCCCGGAATTGTTGTCTATAAGTAGACATTCAAAGTTGGGGTGTGTTTGCCTGGAGATGCTTGAGATGGCATTATCCAGCGTTTTTTCAGCGTTGAAAAACGGTAAAATGACTGATATTGCAGGTGAATTCAATATATTGCTTATAAATTGAAAAAGCATTCATATTTTTTACAGCAAATTTAATATATCGGCGATTTAGTACTTCGCCACCAGAGGCATCCTTCTTCCAGCACCAAATGCTTTGGAGGATATACGAAGTACCGGCGGTGCCTGATAACGTTTATACTCATTGGCATTGACCATATGGATCACTTTTTTGACTGTCTTCTCGTCGAATCCTTCCTCTATGATCTCTGGAGTGGATTTTTGCAGTTCGATATACTGAAAAAGAATTTTATCCAGGAATTCATATTCAGGCAGGGTGTCGCTATCTTTCTGATCAGGCCGTAGTTCAGCCGAAGGCGCTTTGTGAATAATGTTTTCCGGGATGATCGTTTCATCCCGGTTGATGTATTGGGCAAGTTTATAGATATCGGTTTTGTAAACATCCCCAAGCACTGATAATGCTCCGGTCATATCCCCATATAATGTGGCATACCCTACAGCTGATTCACTTTTGTTGGAGGTGTTCAGCAGAATGTGGCCAAATTTATTGGAGATAGCCATGAGCAAGGAACCCCGTATTCTGGCCTGCAGGTTTTCTTCGGTTACATCTTCAGGCATATCTCTGAAGATGGGTTCCAGAGCGCTGGAAAAACTATTCAGAACCTCTTGAATCGGTATTTCGTCATAATGTACACCCAAATTATCAGCCAATTGTTTCGAGTCGCTAACCGAGCTTTCCGAGGAATATATGCTGGGCATGAGAAGCACCCTCAGGTTTTCACCTCCAAGAGCCCGCTGTGCAATTACCAGCGAAACCGCTGAATCAATACCACCGGATAAACCAAGCACTGCCTTTTCAAAATTCAGTTTGCTGAAGAAATCCCTTAAGCCGAGAATAAGGGCATCGTGAATTTTGGCAATAACCCCATATGTATCGTGGGTTTCGCTGTTATTGTTGATATGGGAAACCTCGTCTAAATCAACAACCTGATAATCCGGTTCGAACCAATTTAGCTCCTTATGGATGATACCGTTTGGATGAATGGCAAGCGAGGCTCCTTCAAATATTAGTTCGGTTTGCGCTCCAACCTGATTGACATAAAATACAGGCAGATTGTAGCGTTTTGCATTCTGTATAAAAATATTTTTCTTGCCCCATATTTTGGTGTATGAAAAAGGGGAAGCCGCGATGTTGATGAGCATGTCCGGGTTGTATTCATAGAGCTTTTCCATCGGGGAGGCATTGTACAGCCTGTTTCTGCTGAATACACCCTGAGCAGGCTGATCGTCCCATAAGTCTTCGCAAACGGTCAGTGCAATCTTTTTTCCTTTAAATACAATGACTTTAAACTGATCATTGGGTTCGAAGTATCTGTATTCGTCAAAGATATCGTAAGTGGGCAGAAGCGTTTTATCCTGTATATGCCGGACTTTACCGTCATGTAAGAAAAAGGCTGAATTAAACAGCATTTTCCCTGAAGGATTGGGATTGATTCTTGGTCCGCCTATAATAGCGGCAATACCTACACAGTATTCTGCTATTTCATTGACCGTTTTATTACATTGATTGACGAATTCGCGGTAATCCAACAGATCCAAAGGTGGATAGCCGCACACACTGAGCTCTGAAAACACTACCAGGTCAGCATAATCTTTCTCCGCGCGAAGTATGGTATTGATGATTTCTTTCTTGTTATATGGAAAATTGCCGATGTGATAATTTAACTGAGCCAAAGCGATTTTCATAATGTCTTATTTTTTAGAATAATATTCCCAGCCGTAAAGATAGATTGCCGGTCGTAGCCTTGCTTTCCTCTGCTTCTAAAACATCCAGGAAACCGTTTTTATAGGTAAGCCCGGCTACAATGGCAGTGGTCCCTCCCAATGAATATTCCAGGCCTCCGCCGATATAATATCCCAAATTGTACCATTGCAGCTCATTGGTCACATCGATGTTCTGTTCGTGAGGTATATTGGCTTTTGCCTTAATATTGATGTTTCCATCGAAACCAAGATGGGCATAAAATTTTATATAGCCGATCTCGATTGTTTTAAATTTCAGTCCGATGGGTATATTGATGTACTGAAGGTGATATTCGGTCACATCACTGGGGCTGATCATATAGTTAGAGTCTAACCCCTCGAGCGTACCGCGTTCTTTATATTTGATTTTACCATTGATGTTATTGATGGAGACGCCTGTGGAAAAGGCATAGTTCGGGGCAAAAAAGTTATCGAAATTCATTCCTCCGTTAAATCCGATCATGGGTCCTGCCGCTTCAATATTCTTTGAATTTGGAGTAAACCAGCCCAGCTGAGGTTCTGCAAAGACTGTAAAATTAATGTCTTGTGTCATGCTTTGTGTAAAACTCTTCACACCTATGAAAATCAACAGAAACAGCAGACAATATTTTTTCATATTTTTGGGATTTAAATTTGCTTTTAATGCCGTGAAATAACAATATTTGTAGCGATAAAATTAAATAATTTATGCAATTTCCAATTTTAAAAAGGTTTCAAAAATGATGAAGAGTTTTTTATCGGTTGTTTTTCTGGCGGTTATTGTTTACGGTTGTGGACCCGAAAACACGTATGAAAGGGAAATTTCTGATGTTACTGTTGATTTGGAGATTAAGCGACTTGAAAAAGATATTTTTGAGCTGAATCCGGACAGTCTCCACAGTGCCATTCCTGAATTGAGTGAAAAGTATGGCGAGTTTTTTAAGTTGTATAATACAAATGTGGTGAATATCGGACCTTCCAACACTAAGGATTATCCCCGCAGCCTTCGTTCTTTTATTAGTGATTATGATATGAACAGACTGCATAAAAAGATCGTGGAGGTATATCCTGATCTGGAAGATATTAGGGAAAAGCTGGAGACAGGCTTCAGCCATTACAAATATTACTTCCCGGATAAGCAGGTTCCAGCTGTTTATACCTATCTGGGCGGATTCAATCAGTCAGTCGTAATTGCTGACAGTGTACTGGCTATTGGGTTGGATAAGTATCTGGGAAGAGACTGTGATTTTTATGATAAGTTGGGTTGGGAGGGGTACAGGCAGAAAAATATGCACAAAAAAAAGATACCTTCCGATTGCATGCGGGCATGGGGTCAGACGGAATGGCCTTTTAATGATTCTACGGACAATTTGCTTTCCAATATGCTTTATAGGGGAAAATTGTTTTATTTTATCCAATCCATGCTCCCTGAGGAGCCCGATACCCTTGTTACCGGATTTACAAGGCAGGAATTGGATTGGTGTGTGAATAATGAGGAAGATATATGGAATTATCTGATTGAAAATCAGCTCTTGTATTCAACGGATTATATGACCATTAACAAGATGGTTAATCCGGCACCTTTTACTTCCGGTTTTACTGAAGAATCACCGGGGAGGGCTGTTAACTGGCTGGGATGGAAGATCATCGAGGCTTACATGGACAGAAATTCCGGGATGGCCTTACGGGAACTTATGGAGAATCATGATTATCAGACCATTCTTACCGAATCCAGGTATCATCCTTAAATTTGAGAAGCTGATTGTTCCATCTCTGGGTGTATGGTTTTCCATAATTTTCTATTATTTTTAATTGGATTAAATAAATCATATTTGCAACAATCTGATATATTTTTTGTAGAATTAGAAAGGAGGAGTGGAAGATGAGACACCATCAATTTCCGCAGAGAGAAGATGATTTGTATAATGAAGTAAGGAAATATTTCAGAACCTACAATAAGCTGGATACAATTGATTATTTAAGTGACATCAATGATCCTTCCGAGGGAAGCAACATAGTGGAAGTAAGGTTCAAAAATACGCGAAAGGCTTTTTATCGTAACATTCATGGATTCTCCCTCAATAAAGGTGATATCATTGCTGTTGAGGCTTTCCTGGGGCATGATATCGGCATAGTTTCTCTCACCGGTTTTCTGGCTGAAAAACAATTTAAACGTAAAATTATCTGCTGCCAGAATACAGGAATTACCTCTAACCGGGACAAAATTGCTTGGTCCGAGTGGGGCACTGAAGACTTCCCTTAACTATGAACTGGATGCCTATCTGGAAGCCAGGAGGGAGTTTCCTGATAATCTGCCTGTACTGAAAACTTCTGAAGGCATCTATTATCCTTTTAAAAAAGATTTGTTGCGGAGGAAAGTTTTGTATTCCGAATCTTCAAAAAGTATGATTAATCCGGTTGAATTTCCACTAAGCCGGATACGGGAGATCGCTGACGAGAACAGGAAAGGCCTTAAGCCTTCCCTTCATCGAGGTACGACATCCCAGGGTGGAACCGGAATCTGTTCCCCAGATCATCACGCTGATATTATGAATATAACCGGAGGGAACCACCAGAAACCCGGGAAATCGAAATACCGGAACAGGCAGTCTTTAGCTGATTATTTAGGCGCTTACCGGTCAAATTCTTGCTTTTTTTGGCAAAACTTGCTCGCTAAAAGGACTTTTTAAAGCATGTTAATCCTTGCTTTGAGCCTTCATTCATCAAAAACACAGCTTATTCCATAAAGTATGGAGGGTGCTGCTCATCATATCCGGTAGCCCTTTGAAAGATATTTGCCATTTCCAGTATTTTTCCTTCCCTATATAAGTTGCCAAGAAAGCTGATGCTGGTGGGACGCCCTTCTTCATCAAATCCGTTGGGTACCACCACACAGGGATGACCTGTAAGGTTGGTAGTCAGCAGTTGACTGCCACCGAAGCTTGGAGCAATGATCACATCGTATTCCATAAAGAGTCGGTTAATTTGATGTGATAATATGGTTCGCAGTCTGTTGGCCTGAATGTATTCAACGGCGGGAATAAACCGTGATTTTCTGAATATATTCGGCCAGGCATTTCTGTGCTGGGCCACAAGCAGCGAGTCGCGGTTGCTTCGGGAGAGCTTGTCAAAAGCAGCAGATGCCTCCGCTTCCAGAATAATCAGTAGGGGATGCACGGGAAGGCTGTCAGGCATGGTTACCGGATGCAGGTCAACACCCATGTTTTTGATTTTTTCGATGGCCAGGCTGTCATTCTTCCGGCCCCTGTATTCCTGATAAAACAACTCTTTCAGGTATCCCACTCTTAGTTCTGATAAATCAGTACTGGTGTCGTAATTGAAGGGATGATCCTTCACTGTCAAATCCTGCTGATCTGGCCCCTGGAGCGAATTGAATACCATAGCACATCCCTCGGCCGTCCGGCAGATGGGTCCGATCTTATCCATGGTCCAGCTCAGTGCCATCGTTCCTGTTCTGCTTACCCGGCCGAAAGTAGGTCTCAAACCGCTCGCTCCGCAACGTGTGGAAGGTGATATAATGGAGCCGTAGGTTTCCGTTCCCAGTGAAAATCCCACCAGACCTGCCACTGTTGCAGAGGCCGATCCTGCGGAGGATCCGCTGGAGCCCTGTTCCATGTCCCATGGATTTTTTGTTGTTCCTTCATACCATACATCACCCATAGCGAGCGCGCCCATGGAAAGCTTAGCAACAAGAACTGCCCCTGCTTTCTTCAGTTTTTTGTAGACCGTTGCATTGTCCGCCAGTTCCTGGTTTTTATAGGGTGCAGCACCCCAAGTGGTTTTATACCCTTCTACATTTACCAAATCTTTGAGTCCATAGGGAATACCGTGTAAAGGGCTTCTGTAATTTCCCCGTCTGATCTCTTTATCGGCTTTTCGCGCCTGCTGCAAGGCAAGCTCTTCGGTGAGGGTGATCAGGCAATTGAGTGTGTCACTGTATTTCTTTAGCCGGTTTATATACATTTTGGTCAGCTCAACAGAGCTGATCCGTTGGGATTTGATTAATGATGACAGTTCGGGCAGCGAATAAAATGCCAGCTCTTCAACATCATGCGGTTTGTTATCGTTTTCGGAGAAATTCCATACCAGGGGCTTCTGTTTTTTGTCAATTTCCATCCACCCGGGCACGGGATCGAAACGGATAACCGGCGGCATGGAGTTGGGGATATCTACACTGCGTATTTTTTCAAAACTTTCTCTTTGCCCGATGAGATCCTTCCTCATAGAATCTCTTTCCGATCTGGTAAAGGAAAGGCCTGTAAGTTTTTCCGCATGACGGATGTTTTCAGTGGTTATTTTTTCTTTTTGCCCTGTTTCATGGTTGCAGCCAAACAGAAGTCCCATCAGCACCAAACAGGCGATTAGCTTAATTGTCATGTTCATATAAAACGTTTTTTCTATTGTTGTTATCGGTTTCTTCCTTTTCCCGAATCGGTGATATCCACCAAATTTAGGGGAAACGGGTTCAAAAAGCTCTGTCTGAGCAGGTATTCCTGTCGGAACCTCAAGGCATAGGAATTGAGCAATTTGATCAGTACGCTCAGGGGTACCCGCTCATCCCGGTATTCTTCAATAGCGTTGAGAAAAAACTTCTTCTCCTCTGGTTTCATATCATCTGAGATAAAGCCAAAAGCATGCTGTATCATGTTGATCCAGGAAGTGAAACGGGGCACAGCTTTTAATAACTGAAGCATGAGGGCTTCGTATTGATTTACCACATCTTCTGTGTTCAGATCATTATGGTTGGCTGTAATTTTCCCAAGTTCTCTCATTACCTTCTGGTTATAGGCCATAAAAAGCATTTTGTTGTTTGAATGAAAGTTGACCAATCCATTCATGGTGGGTTGCTTTTTGAATTCTCTGAAAGCTGCAATGGTAAAGATTCTTGTAAGAAAGTGCTCCCGGATGCTGAAGTTTCTAAGCCTGCCTTCATCCTCCACAGGCAAGGCTTCAAATTTGCTCATAATGGATTCTCCAAAAAAACCAGGTCCTCTTGAATGTTCTTTTTTTCCTTCGAGTTCTGCAAATATTTTTACGCTGCCCAATCCACAAGAGGGAGATTTATGTTTCATAATAAACCCGTCCACTTCTTCCAGATTATTCAGGTAGTCTTCGGTAAACCTTTCCATTTTTCCAGTGACGTCAAGTCCGGTGGCCGGTTGAAATATATATTTCCTGTTGTTTTGAACCACCAGCCTGACCGGTTCTCTGGGCACACCCAAACCGATTTCCGTTTCAGGACATACGGTAATGAATTCTACATAAGGACTCAACTCTTTGATAAAAGTCTCGCTGATGATACCCCCGTCGTACCGGCAATTATCAAATCCAAGGCATCGGCTTACAAGCAGTTTAGGTTTTGGGAAAGCCTCCATAGACAGTAAATTTTCTTTACCAAATTAATCAATTTTTGCTATTTTTGTTGAAATGTATGAGAATTTATGTTTATTAAACTGCTTTTACCCGCCATATTAATTATTGCGATGGCCTTATTGTTTCTGGGTATCCGAATGCTGATCCAAAAGAACGGGAAATTTCCCGAAACTGAGATAGGTCGGAATAAAGAAATGCGTAAGCTGGGAATAAACTGTGCCAGGGTAGACGAGATCAAATGCCGCCGGGAAATTGAACAACACGGAGGTTGCGGTTCCTGTGGATTGTTTTAGACTTTTTGGAGCAATTCGATATGGGAAGGTTCCTTTCAGCCTTTCCTGATTTATTTTTATTATTCAGAAGCAGGTGTTGCGGAGGTTTCTACCCACCGGTCAACAGCCCGGATGATCTCTTCACGGAGACGATGGAGCTGGTCAAATCGGTGCGGGTGCTTCTTCCTGAACCAATTGTATCGCAATTTTGCCCATGTTTTTTTTATGATTCTGTAATACTGATAAGCAGCATATCCTGTAATAGGAAGGCTTAGGAGGTAGCTCAGCCTCAACCACCATTCATCTGCCAACTGACTGAAAATGATAAGCTGAATCAGGTAAAACAAGGGAAACAGAACCAGAGCCCCACCGTAGCGAATGGAGCTGTAAAACTGGGGATCCTTTACATTCTTGTTGGCCAGGCCGGGGAAAAAAAACGGGAATGCATTGTTGAGCAGCCCATAGAGAAACACTGGTAAAAACAGCATAAACAAAGGAAATGTCGCAAGCAAAACGCCTATGGGATGCTTTTCCCGTTTAAATAACCATGGCTGTAAATTCAGTTTATGTAAATGTTTACGCAAATTTCTTACTTTTTTTTGCAACTCTTCGGTTTCTTCGGGTTTATGCTGGATGTGACGGTGGCAAATAGAGGCCAGTTGCCTGTCAGCCTTATGATTAACGGGATGGTTGGAATCCTGTATTCCCATCTTTTTCTTCAGCCTGTCCCTGTAAATTTCCCGCAGGTTATTAACCAGTGCATAATATTCCCTGGTGTTCACATGAAGCATTACCTCTTTTAATCCCAGTGAAATGTCATTTTTAAGAAGATTATAAGCCCTGGAAGGATTTGCATGGTATTCTTCTTTATATGCCTCAATTGAGATGGGTTTACCAAACCGGATCAGAAGGGATTTGTGAAATTTATAGTAGTTCTCATAATCCAGGCCCACCGGAACAACATAAATACCCAATCTGAAATTTTTTCTGGCCTCTGCCTGGAGAGCCATCCGGCAGATTCCCTTTTTCAGTGGGCGAAGTTTTCTTTGTTTCCCATGATTGCCTTCGGGAAAAATTACCAGATAACGTTTTGCGGACAAAACTTCACTTACTTTATTCACTACCTCGTTATTATTGTCCTGAAGGCTGTTGTAACCATCGCGAATTCGATAAACCGGCATTAGCTTCAAAAAAGAAAGAACACGGGCCAACCGTTTATTTCTGAAGATATCGGCACGGGCAAGAAATACAGGCTGGTCTCGTATAGCATAAAGTACAGCCAGGGCATCCATCAGGGCATTCTGATGGTTGGGGGCAAATATCACCGGTGCATCTTTTGGAATGTTCTGTTTATCCCGGATATAAATATTTCTGAAATACAAACGAAAGGTAAGCTTTATATAGGGCTTCAATAACGCATATCCCAGATTCCATTTTTCGATGTTGCGCTGTGATAACATATCCAATATTAAGTTTTATTTAAAGCCTCTTTTTCTTTGCCAGTCAGAAAAATAATCGCATGAAAAACTAACATTCAGTTTGTTTCCGCTTACTCAAAGCGGTTCAATCGGTTCCTCACTCCTGCAATGATAATGAATGACTTGTTTCCCGAAGTGGTTTCTTTGACCATATTCCTGCGATGAACATGCCGGCAATGATATGCCATATTCCCCACCAGGCAGCGATAAATGCCATACCACCCACTCCCCCGAAAAGATTTGGATTGAATATCAGGACCAACGCAAGCCCCGAGTTCTGGATTCCTGTTTCTATGGTGACAGACCGGCGATCAGGCCGGGGAAGGTTAAAAGCAGAACTTATTGTAAAGCCAGCCAGTAAGGCTAATGCATTGTGAGCAAGAACAATCAAAAAGATAAGATGGATGTATTTCAGAAAGTAGGTGAAATTATTGGAAAAAGCCACTACTACGAATCCGGCAAAAATGAATATGGAGATGATCTTAATGGGCCGGTTTATGCGTTTTGTAGTTTCCGGAAATTTCCTGGCAAACAATACCCCAAGCACCATGGGAATTCCCAGCAATATAATCACCGTTTGCAACATAAGCAAAGGATCAATTTCAATTGGCATAATCAGATTAGAAGCCTTTTCATATAATCCACCCCAAAAAGCAAAATTTAAAGGAGTAAGAAAAATAGAGCCCACGGTGGCAAAGCCTGTAAGAGTAACCGAAAGGGCCGTATTCCCCCCTGCCAGATGCGAAATGAAATTGGATATATTGCCTCCCGGACAGGCTGCAACTAAAAGCATACCCAAGGCAACGCTTGGTGTGGGCTGGATGAGTAAAATCAGGAGGAAGGTAAGCGCAGGCAAGATCAGGAACTGAGAAAAGAAACCCAGGATAGCCGATTTGGGATGTTTTAATATCTTCTTGAAATTCTGTATATTGATTTCAAGAGCTACTCCAAACATGATAAAAGCCAGAGCAATATTGAGGATCATCAGCCCTGAAGGACTGAAATTTAGTCTGACCTCATCCAGTACTTGTAAGGCTTGATCCATAATATAATTCTTTAAACGCCCAAAGTTATAACATTTTTGATGATTCTTCCAATTCCGAAGAGAATAGCAGGGTCAAAGGATTAAATAAAAAAATCTTTTCCTATTAATAATGAGTCCGGTATAAAAAGCTAAATATTGGCTGATAAGGCGCTCGGCTCTATTAGATCTCTGAATTTCAATAGATAATTTTTACACAATTGGCTAAAAATAGCCGCTAAGCGCCTTTTTAGACTATACTCAATAATGAAGCGGAAAAATAAAGATTGCAGTTTTTCAGGTTTCTTCCTCTTTTATAACCACAAGTTGGCTGGTGCCGTATTGAATCACTTTCACCTTTTCCCCTTTGTCTATGAACCCAATCTCTGCCCGGGCATCATAGATTTCGCCGTCAATATCTACCTTCCCGCCGGGTCTCAGTACCGTACTGGCAACTCCTGTTTTCCCGACCAGGTTCTTCATTTCGGCATCCACACCTATATAACCTTCGTCCTTTTGCTGGGTGCTCTCCAGTACAAGCTGAGAAAAGCGGGTTGAGGTCAGCAGTTTTTTGCTCAGGTATATGGAAAGAATGAGTGCAATAAATATTGAAAGCGAGACGATGAAGAAAGCCTGGAGCACTGCTTTGATAGCTTCTTCCACGTGTAGTTGATAGTCAAATATAATGTTGTCAATCATACTGAGTACCAAACCGGCCACGGTGAGTAGGATTCCGGCAACACCGGCCACACCGAATCCGGGAATAGCGAATATCTCAATGCCTATAAGGATCAATCCAAGAATAAAAAGGCCCAGCTCCCAGTTCTGGGCGATACCTTCAGCATAAAGCGGGGCAAAGTAAAGGGCGGCGGCAGCTATTGCAGCAATAAGCGGAAAGCCGATTCCCGGTGTTTGCAACTCAAAATATATACCCCCTACAATGATCATGATTAAAATACTTTGGAAAGCCGGATTCATCAAAAAACCTGTAAGTGACTCAATTCCTGAAACTTCATAACGGCTGATCCTGTAGGTTTCAAGGTTGGCTTGAGCAAGCAGCTCCCGGATATCTCCCGCCTTACCTTCGCAATAGCCGTTTTCTATAGCTTCCTCCATGGTAAAGGTTAAAATATTGGTATCGTCGACTATACCGTCGACAGAAATCTCAGAATCTACCATTGCCTCGGCAATAAGCGGATCTCTGCGCCAGCGGATTACGGTGTCCTGCTCCCTTATGAGTGTATCTTTGCCCTGGGCTTCAGCTGTAGCACGCATAGTCGAGCGCATATACGACTGATATTTCTCGGGCATGACCTCCCCCTGCTGATTAACCACAGACGCTGCACCAATACTGGCACCTTCCTTCATATAGATGCTGTCGGCGGCAATGGATATTAATGCCCCGGCAGAAGCAGCGTTGTTGGTAATGAAAGCGATCACCGGAATCTTGCTCTCCAAAAATTTGGTTCTGATGGAATCGGCTATATTGACAAGCCCCCCATAGGTATTTATATTGACTACAATATAATCTGCATTGAGCTGCCTTGCTTCGTTAAAGGCTCTTTTAGTCAGCCTCCAGGCAGAGGGTTCAATGTTTTGCTTGATATCGAAATTGTATATCAGCAAACTATCGGCCGAATCCACATCCCTTAAGGAATCTTTACTTGTGCCATTGGTGAACAGCGGCGAGAGGCTTAGCATAAATAAAAATAAAAACAATGCCTGACGCAATGAGATGACTTTGATCACGTTTATCTTCATAAGCTTAAGAGGATTAAATCTAAACGTTCTTTTTAAAAAATCCAACAATAAAGCTTGCATTCGGTTTAATGCAATATAAAAAATCTTTTGCCCGGAGGGGATGGGTACAATTTAATAATATTTTTTCATTTAAGGACATTATTTTTTATTCCGGTGCTCACCTTGGCCAATAATCAACTTCCCGAAAGGGAAATTATTTGGGTCAAAAGACAAACCGGAGGCAATTTTTTCTACTTTTGCCCCAATTAAAAAGACAGAACCATTATGGATTTAACTCCACTTACAGCCATATCACCTATAGATGGAAGATACCGCAGCAAAACCCATGAGACTGACCAATATTTTTCGGAATTTGGTTTGATTAATTATCGCATAAAAATCGAAATAGAATATTTTATTCATTTATGTCTTGTACCCCTTCCAGAATTGAAAGGTTTGAGCGAAGATCATTTTGAAAGTTTACGTCAGATATACAGGAACTTTGGGCTTAAAGATGCTGAGAAGATCAAGGAGATTGAAAAAGAAACCAATCATGATGTAAAGGCAGTAGAATACTTCCTGAAGGAGCAATTCATTGAAATGGGGCTTAAAGATTACAAGGAGTTTATCCATTTCGGATTAACTTCACAGGACATAAATAATACAGCAACACCCCTATCACTGAAGGAGGCATTTCATAGTCATTATCTCCCCCATATTGAAAATATCATTGAAAAACTGGACATTTTTTCCCGGGAATGGAAAGACATCCCCATGCTGGCCCGAACTCACGGGCAACCTGCTTCACCTACCAAATTGGGGAAAGAGGTCAGGGTTTTTTACGACCGGCTGAATGAACAGCTCAGACAATTGAAACAAATTCCCTTCTCAGCTAAGTTTGGAGGTGCCACTGGTAATTTTAATGCGCATCATCTGGCGTACCCGGAAATTGATTGGGTTGAGTTTGCCGATCACTTTGTGAATGAAGGTTTGGGACTGGAAAGATCAAAGATTACTACACAGATCGAACATTATGACAATCTGGCCTCATTTTTTCAGGGAATGAGCAGGATCAACACCATACTGACCGATTTGTCAAGAGATATGTGGTCTTATATTTCAATGAACTATTTCAGGCAAAAGATTAAAAAAGGAGAAGTGGGTTCTTCGGTAATGCCCCATAAGGTAAATCCTATAGATTTTGAAAATGCAGAAGGGAATCTGGGTTTGGCCAATGCCCTGCTGGAGCATCTGGCCTCAAAACTTCCGGTTTCCAGACTCCAAAGAGATCTTACGGATTCCACTGTTTTGAGAAACGCAGGCGTACCTATTGCCCATAGCCTGATCGCATTTCAGTCATTGAACAAGGGGTTGAATAAGATTACGCTGAATAAGGAAGCCATTGACCGGGATCTTGAGGAAAACTGGAGTGTTATTGCCGAAGCAGTGCAAACTATACTGAGAAAAGAAGGCATAGAAAATCCATATGAACTTTTAAAAGATTTTACCCGTATAAACACCCGGCTGAATATGGAGGATTTTATAGAATTCATTGATCAACTGGAGGTTGAAGCTTCTGTGAAAGAAAAACTCATGAAGATCAGCCCCTGGAATTATACAGGTATGGATTTATTTTAAATAAAGAAAAGGTATTCTAAAAGAAAATTAAAGGCATTTGGTCAAATTTATACCATAGAACATGTTTGATTCGTGTCTTTTTTAATAATTTTCGTCGTTATAAGAAATTTGAATGTTCCTTTAGCCATATAATTTAGTTAAGATGAATCAGGAGCAAATTCATACATCGGAAGAAGAATATCTGAAGAAGCTTGTTGAACGGCAGAAGAAAGCCCTGAACGAAAGTCTGGAATATGCCCAGTATATTCAAAAAGTATTGCTTCCCAGCAAGGAAGAATTAGACAGGATGTTTTCCGATAATTTCATTTATTTTTTACCCAGAGATATGGTAAGCGGGGATTTTTTCTGGTTGCGTCAGGTGCGTGAAAAGATTGTGCTTGCAGTGGGGGATTGCACAGGGCATGGTGTTCCTGGAGCCTTTATGAGCATTTTGGGAATTACATTTCTTAATGAAATAACAAATAAGGATCCCCTTCCCAAAGCAAATCGAATTTTAAACAGCATGCGGGAGCGTATAATGAAAACCCTTGATCAGACGGGGGACAAAAAAGAGCTTAAGGATGGAATGGACCTGGCCTTGTTTGTTTACAATCAAAAAAAACGGGAACTTCAGTTTGCAGGAGCAAAAAATCCCATGTATCATTTTCATAAAGGCACCTTAAATGAGTTGCGTGGCGATCGCATGCCAATCGGTGTATATGCTTTGTTCGAAAGTTCCTTTACAAATCATACCGTTCAGATAAGATCCGGTGACAAGGTGTATCTTTTTACTGACGGTTTCGTAGATCAATTAGGAGGCTCTGAATTCAAAAAGTTTAAGTTTAAAAATTTCAGAAAGCTTCTAACTGACTTACAATCCTATGATATGGAACAACAGAGATCAATACTCGATGAAAAATTCAAAGAATGGAAAGGCAATTTTGAACAGGTGGATGATGTGCTGGTGATCGGGGTAAATTTTTAATACAGAAAAATTCAATTCAATATGAAATTAAAATCATTCAGGATAAAAAATTATCGATCCATAATTGATTCCGGGTGGTGTAATACTGCCAATGACAATATCACAGTGCTGATCGGCCAGAATGAATCAGGAAAAACCAGCGTACTGGAGGCTTTGGAAAGTTTTTATACAAGCAAGATTTCAGAAGACATTCTGAGAAGTGATCTTTCAATGCCGGAAGTTTACTGTTCGTTTGAACTTAATGACAGCCAATACAAAGACATTATCAACATCAATAAGTTACCACCCGAGGCGCTCAATATCATCAAAAAATTGGATTCCATAAGTATCTGCAGGGTATGGGATGATCTTCACACCAGTAGGATAAGCATTGAGGAAGAATCTATCAGAAAATACTGGGATAAAAGGAATGCGGAGAAAGAAAAATTACTAAATGATACCAAACAGTTGCTGGATGAAACCCTTACGGAATATGAGGAGATAAAAAAGGAACACGATACCCTCTCCAACCGGAAAGATGAGCTGGCGAATCTCCTTAGTGAGACGCAGAATGGCATTCAGGCGCATAAAAAAACACTGAATAAATCCAAGAAAAATAAAAACATCGCTGAAGCTAGGGAAAAGCTTCAAGAACTGGAGGCTTCGCTTAAAAAGTACCAGGAGGAACAAAAAGAAATACAGGATAAACTCAAAGAATACGGACAGAAGCTTCAGGAATTGGAGGAAAAGTATAATTTGGCGCAGGAAGTTGAAACCATACATAATGAAAAACAACGACTTGAAAGCAATGTTGAGGAAAAATACAATGAACTGAAGAATGCTGAAGCCGAATACAGTATTCTGACCAATGATAAAGAAATAAGGAATTCTGAAATTCAGGTAAATAATATTAAAAATGCCTATCAGGATCTGATCAAACAGCTTTCTGTGAAGGAAAGGGAATATGAGTTTCAGGTAGGGACGGCAGCAAAGATCATGGAAGGTACTCCAAAATCACAGGCCGAGAAGGAAGTAAAAAAACAACTGGATATTGAAGACAATTATTATACACTGGAAACCCTTGGCAATATCTTCTTTGACAATGCTCCGGTATTTGAGTTCTTTCATGACTTCAGCAGCCTGTTGCCCAATAAGATCGATCTGGAAGACATTATTTATGAAAAGGAAAATGTAAAAGGCTTTAAAGCCGTTAAAAATTATCTGGAAATTACCGACCTGAAGCCTGAGTTTTTTAATCAGAAAAACAGCCGGATACTCAAGCAGAAGATAGAGAAGCTCAACAACGAGATCACTGTGGATTTTCATGAATACTGGAGACAAAATGTGGGAAAAAACAACAAGATCCACATTTCATTTGAAATGGAACACTATGATCACAATACACCGGAAAAGGTGGGGAAACCCTACATTGAGTTCTGGATCAAAGACAAAGATGAGCGGCTGTATCCACAGCAGAGGAGCCGGGGCGTCAGGTGGTTCCTTTCCTTTTATCTTGAGTTGAAAGCTTTTGCCAAACATAAACACCGCGACCGGGTATTGTTGATTGATGAGCCGGCATTGAGCCTGCATGCCAGAGCACAGGAAGATGTACTCAAGGTGTTTGAGGATCTTAGACATGATCTGCAGATTCTATACACTACGCATTCACCACATCTGATCAATGTGAACAAGCTTTACCGGATTTTAGCCCTTCAAAGAGCTGATGAGGAAGAGTACAGTGAAACAGTGATCTTTGAGCCCGGATCGTTTAAAACCGCCTCAAGCGATACACTTTCTCCCATCTATGTGTTGATGGGTACGCGTTTGAACGATCAGAAATTCGTTCAGAAGGATAATAACGTTATCGTGGAAGACATGGCCTCCTATTATTTCATTAATGCCCTATACAGGATTGTGGAGATAAAAGAGGAGATTTATTTTCTTCCTGCTTCCGATGTATCCAATGTCACAACTTTGGCCAACCTGCTGCTTGGCTGGAAACTTGGCTTCTATATTATTCTTGGCCACCATGAGGAGGGGCAGGAAATATATGACTATTTCAGGCACCACCTTTTCCAGAACGATAATGAAAAAACCCGGGAGAAAATCCTTATCCTGGATGAAGGGTTCAGAAAGATCGAAGATATCTTCTCCACACTTGATTTTAAGAAACACATACTGAATAAGCGCATAGGCATCACTGAGGCGAATTCGGATTATATAGAAAACAACAACATGTCCAGATCCATACTGGGCTCTACCTTCCTTTCAAAAGTACAGTCGGAAGAACTGACATTAGAGGATTTTGACGAGGAAACCCGGGAGAATATTTATAGTCTCCTGGATAATTTTACCGATATGTTGGGAATAAAAATGCCCAAAGGCATTAGGGTGAAAAAGGCAGAATAACTTTTTGATTCCCATGAAGTAAATAGAAGAACTGAGGTGTATTTCGTGAAAAGTGATTTTATAGGTTCAAAAGATTTATTTACCATACATAGTAAGGGTCTGTCCATAAAGCCAAAAATTGACTGAGAAGGCGCAAAGTGGCTTTTATAGATTTTTATGAATCACTATTATAGTTTTCTTGTGGATTGATGCCTGTGCTGCTCCTAATTGATTTTATCTCCCTTGTTTTTATTTATAAATTTGCAGGATAGCTGTATTCCGGCAAGCTACATTAATATAATCCGCTGCGCATTATTCTCCGCGCTATGATGGGAAAGTTTTGAATTGAACAGCCATCATATGGAAGCAATAATTTTTACAGAAATTCAGGCTACCGGCACATCCACCTTATACGTGGACTTTTTTTGCCCATACATATGCGGATTTCGATGGATT
>JBKGZA010000023.1:0-26692 GCA_046545815.1 Bacteroidales bacterium | reverse complement strand
AATTCTTACCCATGTGTTCAGGTAAGGCACCCATCTGTTCGGATTTCTTACCCAACTGCTCTGGTAAAGCACCCACATGTCCGGAATCGTCACTCAGGTGTTCAGGTAAAGCTCACATATGTTGGAGTTTCATACCCATTGGTTCGGGTTAAGTATTTATTTATCCATTTCACTGATCCAGAAATTTATGGCTTTCATCCTGGGTCGGAACAAAACAGGTGCTGCTTTTGCCGAACCACTTGTAACGGTTTCTGGCGATCCAGTCATAAACCGGATCACGGATAAATTTTGGAACAACAACAAAAGCATACAAAGCAGGCCAAAAAAACCTTAATCTTTTCGAAATTCGCAGTGCTGCGGTGGATTGGGTATAAACCTTTCCACCTTCAACCAGTACAATGGAATCGGATACATCCTTCTCCATGCCCATATCCGTAAGCAACCTCTCAGCAAAATCAGATTGCAGGGAGGCAAAGCGAAAAACATCCCCCCGCTCCCGCTTCAGCACAAAAACCACCGAACCGCTGCACAAGTTGCAGTAACCGTCGAAGAGGACGATGGGTTTGTAGGTTGATAAAGGCATCCAATTAAAGATTTAAACTTACCAGCCAAAATCCAGCTTTTTATACCGAACTCATTATTTTTAGACAAACAAATATTACATACAAAAGTTGAAAGAAAATAAATGTTCTGTATTGTAGTCAAGTTGATACCCTGCCTAAAAGATTGGGAAAGAATAATCTTATCTTGAAGGTAAAAAGCCCTCGAAAAATCACATTCAAATCCAATACCATCAGAATAAATAATAAAAGCATAATGAATCACAAAGGCTCTTATCTTTATCGCTTCAACTGAAGAGGGTTGCCGGGGAGAAAACAACTTATATCTATATGGTCTCATCTTGATCTGAAAAGAATCAAAATTCATATGCCAGTGCAAAAGAGAACATTTAGTACCATAATCCTTTTCAGGTCTGAAATTAAAAATTATTGAGAGTGGCTCATTCTGATGATTCCTGTTTCTCCCTGAATATCATGAGCCTTTAATGAGAGAGTCAATTCCTGTCTTTGTGCACAGTAGGATACTTCTTTTATTTTTAAATTCTTATTTGATGAAGACATCTGATCCGGCTCATAGTTGGGAATATTTCTGATTTTCAGTTTTTGACTTCCATAAACCCTGACTTTCAACGCAGTACTGTCTCCGGTTTCATGTCTGAACCGATAAACATTGTAAGTACCATCATTATAAACATGGGGCATTTGGACTTCTGACCCCATATTATAATTTATCCGGTATTTCTTCTTTTTAAGTGGCGGCAAATATATGAACCCATACCCCTGGTCTTCAAAATAACATGCAATTGACTCTCCGTTAATGCTGGCCTCCTGAAGGTGTTGACCTTCTTCCAAGTCAATTTTCAGCACCATGTTACCAAGCAATTCATGTTGATAAATTTTATCCGGCATGTTGCGGTTGTCAACAACAATCTGACCGTCTCCTGAACTTTTCACCTCAGTGTATTTCTGGTATAACCATTGTGAATAGAATTGTTCGGTGTTCTTCGCTGCATAGCGATCCCTTGTACGCTGTACTTCGCTGTAATATTGGATAAAATCCTTATTTACGGATTCCTGGAGAAACTGATCCTGAGCGAGCCAATTGGGGAAGTGTAACCGGAGCATATTACAGGTTTGCTCTGCCAGAGGGGTGTGAGGCAAAGTGGCATAGCGATACCACGAAACTCCGCCACCAATCTTGCAAATCACGAGTACTCCATTATCCATTCCTCCGGCATTTTGTCCACGCGGAGGGTCAAGTTCTGAAATAGCGCCAAATGCTGTAGAGACATATTTAACCCCTTCTTGATTCATTATGGAACCTGTGCTATACTCGCCCTCTGGATTCCAATGATAACCGGAGGCACAAGGGTCAAAACTTTCAGGAAAAGAATGACCTTCTTCTTCTGAAAGCCCATACTGTGCCATAATCTGTTTACATGCCTTTATATGGTTTATCATGGTATCTTTAGGCCAGGGGCTTTTATCCTCAGTATTATACCATTCTGCGCGTTTTCGCACATTATCCTCCGGCCAATATTCATGAGCTACCCCGTGAAGCCCGAATTCCAGATGAGCGGAATGGTTCTTCACAAAATCCATGATCTCAATTTGTTCCGGTCCTGTATTTTCCCTGTTATCCCACTGTTTTCTTTTCCAGGTAGTTGTTGGATAATTCTTCAGAATATTCAACCGGTCGAGCTCAGCCAGTATGAACAAACCCCTTATTCGTACTCCGGCTTCTTCAGCGACCCTAACTATCGGCTCATAATCCTTAACATCAAATTCCCTGTCAACTCCGGCTCTATAAGGGCCGGTTAAATTCCCATATCCTTCATTATTTCCTTTCATCCATCCCATATCATGAATGGAAAAAGAAAAGGGTTCGGGAAAAACAATAATATGACTTCCTGTTTTTCTGTTATCGTCATCTACAGAAAAACCTAAGCCGAAGATTACCACAATAAGAAGTATAAAGACACCTTTTGTTCCAGTATTCATAGCTCAAATCAAACGTCTTTAAAATGGGTCTAAGGATTGTTGACCCTTAGACCCAATTAGAAAATTAATAAAACACTTATTTGTATTTCCAGTTTTGCTGTAGATCACTCTTGTTTATTTCCGTCAACGGTATGGGTATATAGTACATCCGCTCTTTGAAATTGCGTTCCTGGTTTTGTATAATCTCATAGGTTAACTCTCCGTTGGGATCCAGGTTACCCTCTTCATCTTCCTTCGTCCAGGCAATACCCATGGCATTTTCATTCAATTCCTCATCTGCAATCATCCAACGGCGAACATCCCAGAAGCGGTGTTCTTCGAAAGCCAGTTCTATATGTCGCTCATGCCGGATTGCCTCAAGAAGTTCCTGAGGATTGGAATATTCTACATCAGGTAAATCTACCCTGTTGCGAATGGTGTTGATGGCATCTGCTGCTTCCCCATAATTTTCCAGATGCCACTGTGCCTCGGCATAATTCAGGTAAAATTCGGCCAACCGGAAAAGTATTCTGGGATTGGTCGGGTTCTGATCTTTAAAATCTACTGATTCATCCTGGAATTTCCGCATGGTATATCCTGTTCTGGCATAATTCCAGGATTCGGGTCCATCTTTGGAATCCAGGCCACCCGGGAGGTAAAATTCGGTTTCCCTTCCCCGGTAAGTACATCCCTGATATACAACGTTGGCATAGAACCGCATTTCTCTGTTGTCATATATAGTCTCAGGAGAATCATCATACAGGGGTGACTCTTCCACAGAGAGGCCATCTTCCATCTGGAACTCCTGTACAAAATTGTGAATCACCGTATTGCCTGACCAGCCATGGTACCCGTTGGGGGTATTCACATAGCCAATATTAGGCTCCCCGTTTCTGCTATATTTTTCATGACTTGGAGAGGCAAAAATAATTTCGGAATTATTGCTCAGAAAGAGCTCCTGATAATCTTTCCAATTCTCTACCTGAACCAGTGAATACTCCTCCATATCAAGTACGGCTTTAGCAGCGTCTGCTGCTTCCTGCCATTTATTGGCTTTATCATAATCATACAGGGGTCCACTTGGTTCTGTACTGGGATCATGAAGTTTACTGGCAGCGTAAAGCAATACTTTGGATTTCAATCCCTGAACGGCTCCCTTGGTCACCCTGCCAAACTCCCCGGAAGATACTGTCGCCGGAACCATCGATTTTGCTTCATCCAATTCCTCTATGATAAAGTCAACCACATCCTGATAGGGATCCCGGTTTACCTGAAAATCGCTATCGAGTTCAAAAACATCTGTTAAAAGTGGTACACCACCAAAAAGACTGATTAAATCAGCATAGCACCATGCTCTTAAGAATTTCATCTCTCCTTTTAACCGCTCTTTGACATCTTCTTCCGCTTCAACCTCTTCTATTCTATTGAAGAAAATATTGATATTTCGTATATAATCATAGCGGTTTTCCCATTTACTGCCTAAAGCTCCCATTTCACTGGGATCAATAACACCGGAATTATACACCCAGGTACCATAATTAAAAATAATGAAACTTTGATCGGCATAGGAACTGGACATATTCAGGCTCCAATTCTCATCAATACTCCAGCGAGGCAAGGCATTGTAATTATTCATCACATATTTTTTAACAAGATCAATGTCGCTCCAAACGTCATTTTCAGAGAAGGACGTTCTCGGATCCTTATCCAGTACTTTTTCTTCACAGCCTGTCGTGGCGAAGATCAACAGGCCAAATAAGATAATAAATATATTTTTAAAGCTTTTCATATATTTTAAATTTTGTTGATTTATAAATTAATATTTATTCCTGCAGTAATTACAGTTGTTTGAGGGTAATACTTACCTTCTGCGCTACTCATCTCCGGGTCATAATAATCTCCACCGGTCCGCTGACTTATAGAGTCAAAAGTCCATAAGTTAGATCCCTTAACATAAAGACGAATAGAATTAAAAGTACTATTTCTCAGTAAATCAGAAGGTATATTATAAGAAAGGGTTAGATTTTTAAGTCTGAGGAAAGAGGCATCATACAGCCAAAATTCAGACATCCTGTAATTGTAGTAATCCTCCCTTTCGTACGCCCGGGGGTATTCCGCATCTTTATTATCTTCTGTCCATCTTTTGGTAAAAAGATACTCAGGTAAGTTTGAATGGGCACCACGGATATGGGAAATAAAGTTTTCAGCCTTTGCTTGTCCCTGCCAGAAAACGTTCAGTCTGAACCCTTTGTACTCCAAACCAGTATTAAAAGCAAACTGAAGTTTAGGTGTCTGAGAGGTATATCTTCTTACCATGTCATCCCCTGTAATTTCACCATCTCCATTCACATCCACATATTTAATATCCCCGGGTTTTGTGCCTGAAAGTTTTGCTTCCGTATTGTCTACTTCTTCCTGGGTATTGAATATTCCGTCGGTTTTATAAACTACCCAGGAATCCATAGGATGTCCTTCCTGCTCCCGGTATTCAGACACATCTTTGGGTTCGGCCATATAAACGATTTCGTTGTGGTTATAGGCAACATTTCCTCCCAAATTATATTTAAAATTGCTGCCAATGGTATTGTTGTGGTCAAGTTCCAGTTCAAACCCTGAATTATCCACTTTACCCAGATTTTCATCGGGCAATGACAATCCTGTATAGTCAGGTATCTCGGCAGCCCGTGAAATCAGTATATCTCTTCTCTTTTCATAGAAATAGCTAAAATTAATATTCAGCATTTCATCAAATATTGTAGCATCGAAACCTAAATTCCAAGTTCTTGCGGATTCCCAGGTAATATTTGGATTCGGGACATTGGACTGTGCAAACGCATTATAGCGTACAGGATTCCCTTCACCAAAAGGATACCAACTATCAAGTCCGTATTTGATCAGATATTGAAAACTTGGCACACGATCATTACCCATCTTTGCCCAGGAGGCTCTTAGTTTTAAATTATCCAGCCAGGTATTTGTAATACCCATGAATGGTTCTTCAGAAATAGTCCAACCTGCAGAAACACTAGGGAATAAACCAAAACGTCCTTCTTTAGGAAAGTTGAAAGAGCCGTCGCGTCTAAGGGTAAAATCAATCAAATATTTTCTCTGGTAATCATATCCTACAGAACCAAAATAGTTTACTCTCCCCCACTCACTGGAAGAACCATGGGATTCCATACCGCTCGTGCTGGCTGCCCAAAGGTCCACTTTCTTATCACTAACGACGTCTCTCCTATACCCTTGAAGATTCTCATAATATCCATCATTTTGCTCATATGCCACAAATGCGGTTAAATTGTGGTCTCCAAAAGATCGTTCATAATTAAGGCGGACATTATAAAACTCTTCTCGGGTAAGAGAACTGGTCTTATTTAAATCTGAATAAGTTTGTCCTTCGGTATGTTTTCCCACATGTTCAATATATTCATCGTCTCCCTCATCGTAAGTATATACTTCCCAGAGATCATGAAATAATTCGTCTTTGTCCATAGAATAGTCATAAGAAGCATAACCTTGTAAGTTCAATCCCTCGGTCAGCCAATCCATATCATAATCAAATGATAATTTTGATTCAAACTCATAGTCATTGTCTTCATCCCAACCTGCTTCATCAGTAACCGCTATTATCGGATTGGCTCCTACAGGTCCGTAGCCGGGCAATCCATTGGGAAATCTTGCCACAAGCATGGGTTTGGCAAGCTGCACCCGATGGAAGATAGATTCGGGAGACTGAGCAGATTCATGTTTTTTTCTTACTCTACCCATTAAATTGACGCCAACATCCAGGTTTTCCGAAACCTTAGCATCCACATTCGATCTCATCTGGTATCTGTTATATTTCAGATCACCACCTTTGTACATTCCTCCCCGACTCAGGTAATCTCCACTCACAAAATATTGAATATCTTCATTTCCACCCTGAGCGGAAATATTGTGATTGGTTTGAGGCGCAAAATCTCTGAAAGTTTCTTCATACCAGTTGGTATTCGGATGGGTAATGGGGTGATCTCCGCTCTCAAATTTTTGAAGATCCTCATCAGACCACCGGACGGTCCTTCCATACCTTTGTGCCATTTCATTGCGATAAATTGCATTTTGGTAAGAGCTCTGCATTTCGGGAACACGTGTAAAGGTAGAAACTCCGGCACTTGAATTAATACTTATCTCGGCTGTTCCTTCCTGTCCTCCCTTAGTCTGAATCAGTATAACGCCATTGGCAGCTCTGGCGCCATATATAGCGGCGGAAGCATCCTTCAATACACTCATGCTCTCCACATCACCAAGTGCTATATGAGAAAAATCACTTCTGGGCACACCATCAATGACAATTAATGGAGCATTGTTTCCAAATGTTGATTTACCTCTAATTAACATCTCCATACTACTTTCCCCGGGGACACCGCCACGATCACTGATCTTGAGGCCAGCCATCTTACCCTGGATAGATTTCTGAAGATTATCCATGGCTGGAGAATCATCGATCTCATCTCCACTAACATCTGAAACCGAACCGGTCAGTCGGCCCTTTTCCCTTGTGCCGTAACCAATCGCTACAACTTCTTCCAATTCAGTAATAGCTTGTTCCATGGTCACATCAATTTCCTGTCGTCCTTCGATCTGAACGGTTTGTTCCTGATATCCCACAAAGGAAAACACTAAAGAACCATCAGCCGGAGATACAATAGTATAGTTCCCATCCATATCCGTGGTGGCACCAATTGTAGTACCCTGCACCACTATATTAACTCCGGGAAGGGGTTCGTCTTCAGTGTTTGTTACTGTACCGGACACCTCAATTTCCTGTTGCCGGAAGGTTTCATCCGAAGTTTGGGATGTAGCTGACAAATCATTCTTATCAGCAGATAAAGCGTTACTTTTCGCTGCTGACAAGGAACCGTTACAAATTGCTCCTATAAAAATCAGCAACAACAAATTTCTAGTTAAAACTGAGATTTTCTTCTTCATAATTAAATAAAGGTTAAAGGATTATAAAAAAAAAGTTGAATTGATGTTATCTGTTCGTTTATTCATCAACCGTTTAGCTTCCAACCCAAACGATAAGTAGTACCCGGAGTGGAGGAACGTTTGATGTAATTCTCCGCTTCGCTGCAATTTGTAGCCTTCATATTTTCCGCATCCCATTCCAGTTTTTTCCGCGACTGATAAGCCACGAGGGCCAGCATGTTATTCTCTATCAACTTACCGGCATAATCAAAGTTAGAAAGGGGTTCCGTGCCGCCTTTGCAGGCATCAACCCATTCCTGATAATGGGTCATGGGACCTTCGGTAGAACGGATCGTACCTTTTTCAATTTCAGGAATCTCTTCGGCCGTATCACCATCATGGTACCATATCTTCCGATAGCCATAATCGACAACAATATAACCTTTCTCCCCTTTAATCACAACAGCTTTAAACCGGTCATTCTCCGGAATATCTTTGGGCTTTTTGCCACCGTCACTCCAGTGTACCTTAACCGGCGGTCGCCAGTCATTGGCTGGATGTTCCCATGTGGCCTCAAGCCAGAAGGGACAGGTATCATTCTTAACAGGCGAACCGGTAGCTTCGCAGGAAACGGGGTAATCCAGGTCCAGTGCCCAGGTGGCAATGTCCATCATGTGGCTGCCCATATCTCCGATCTGACCGGCCCCAAAATCCCAGAACCAGTTCCACGCCAGACAATTGTCACCAATATAGCCGGAATTAAACGGATGGTAAGGACTGGGTCCTACCCACAGATCCCAGTGAAGATGTTCCGGTGCGGGATCCATGTTCGTAAAGTACTGACCGTGTTTTATCACTTCTCTTGGCTCACGGCTACACCATACCCACGCTTCCTGAGGAGCACCAATGGCTCCGCCCCGGACGAGCTCAACAACACGCCGGACATTCGGATGGGCATGCATCTGGGTGCCCATTTGGGTGCTGAGCTTGTCTTTATTTTTCAGATAAGTATTGCGCACCGTCCGTGCCTCCTCAACAGTAATGGCCAAAGGTTTCTGACAATACACATGAAGACCCCGGTTCATGGCCCAGGTAGAGATAAAGGCATGATTACAATCCGTGGTTGCACTGTAAACTGCATCTATATCTTTTTGTTCCAAGGCTTTTCGCCAGTTAATATAGGTTTTAGCCTTGGGAAATTCCTGTGAAGCTTTCTTGAGGTTTTCTTCGTTCACATCGCACAATGCAACGATATTTTCATTCTTTAGCACGTCATTGGTTAAATCGTTCCAACCCATATTGCCAATACCAATGGCGGCAATATTCAGCTTGTCACTGGGCGCTCTTTTACCACTCCCGGCAAGCACGTGGGAAGGAACAATGGCAAAAGCCGCAGCTGCTGTCAGACCGGTACCTAAAAACTGTCTTCTCGTTATTCCGGTGTTACTTTTTTTTGGATAATTAGTACCTTCATTATTTTTCATTTCTTACATTTTTAT
This sequence comes from Bacteroidales bacterium, assembly GCA_046545815.1. Taxonomy (GTDB): domain Bacteria; phylum Bacteroidota; class Bacteroidia; order Bacteroidales; family UBA12077; genus JAGXLC01. Next base: position 17,706 of record JBKGZA010000023.1, on the reverse strand, counting down.
GTTTCACAAAAGATTTTATTGGTTAAATATCAATTCATACTCAATTTCATTACCACAGGATCCATACCCCGAACTTAAAGCATATAATATTGACTATTAACTATCTAGTATTTTCTTGGTCTTTGTTACGAGGCTTTTCATATTTTCCAGGCTGTCGGCTTTGTCAGGACCCACTTGCTCGAGGGTTACCCAATCCCGGTAGCCGATATTGTCAAGGGCTTTCATAACCGCAGCCCAATTCACATCACCTTCTCCCAGTTTGACATCAAAGCCTGCCCATTTGCCTTCATTATTTGCCTTTTCGCGGCTAAACTCCTTAATATGGACTCTGGTAATATGACGCTCCAATATGTTGATCCACTGCTCAGGCCATCCATATATCAATACATTGCCACAGTCAAAGTAAAATTTCACATAAGGGTTTTGGAACTGATCCAGGTAATATTTGGCTTCAATGGGACTTAAAAGTGTTTTCTTAACAAAATCTCGTCTGTTCATAGGCTTTAATGTTGCTCAAATTTTCATGGTAATTCAATGATCTTGATATTCCGGAAATGGATTTCTGCTCCTTCTGATTCCAGGCAGATATATCCTTTCTGTTGGGAAGATTCGCTGATGCCGTTTACAAATTTCCCGTTTACCGAGAGTTTAGTGGTTCCGTCTACACAAACTACATCGTAGGTATTCCATTTACCTTTGCCTTTGCAACGGTTCTCAACCGACTTGCTGCGTTTTCCACGCGGATTATCAGGCACAACTTCCACACCGCCTACACCGAACAGTTCGCCATGCACATAGGCAAGAGGAGGTTTTTCGCCATCCCGGATATTCTGGTTTACCCAGTCGAGTTCGAGCATCTGTACTTCCACACCGTTGGGGAGGCGATTATCCCCCGGAACAGCACTGCTCCAAACAAAAGTACCCGAATTGCCACCCGCTTCCATGTGCTTCCATTCAATATGCAGGATAAAATTTTCATACTTCTTTTCACTACGGATCACGCCAATGGGTTGTCCGGAACAAATCAACACCTCATCCTTAAGCTTCCATGTATCTGGTTCTGTGTTTACCTGAAACCAGTTTACCTGCTTACCTTCGGAAGCTTTCTCTGAAATTACCTGATTGTATTGAAGCTCCTGACCAAAAGTGGAAACTTTCTCCTGGGCAGATAAACCTTTAATTGCAAAAGCAAAAAGGATAGAAAAAATAAACCATGCCGTCTTTCTCATTTCTTTAAAATTTAAGATTTTATCAGTAATTAGAAATTTTCGGTTTGAATTGGTATCAAAAAACCTAATCATTTAATTCAGATGGTCTGTAAAATCATACCTCCAGAAACAGTTATATTATCTAAATATCAGAGACATGTTTCATCTGCCACCTTCTTTACTGTTCTCCTAAAAATAAAAAAACTTTAAAAAAAAGTTAAAAAATCCTAAAACATTTTTGTGTTTTTTTACGCAAGCACTTTTTGATCTACTAACATAGCTTCATAAATTTTGCCATAGCACCTTACCGGGCAAGTTTTGCCAAAAAAGCAAGAATTTGCCCGGTAAGGTACTACGTTTTTTCAGGACAAGCCTGAAAAAAAGCGCTTCGCGCAAGAAACCAATGTTTAGATTAAGTTTGAACAACATGTTGGTTCAGGTTGCGCTTTAAGCGCCTAAAGGATATGGCCGTCATAATCCGATTCCAGGGAGGCAAAGCAGGAAATATTTCACCTCTTCCAGCCAAGCACGAAAACTACCGAACCGTTACACATTTTTCAGTATCCGACAAAGAGGACGATAAGCTTATGATTAATCAATTTTCTAAATCAGGGAATTATTTTGCTTTTCCCCATCTTCTACATACACTTCCAGCAATTTAACCGCTGGATGGGGATTATAGGCCAGATGCTCTATAGCAGCCGGGAAAAGGATCGTTTCCCCCTTTTCTATCATTATCGAGTCTTCTTCATTATAAGTAATTTCCACTTTCCCATCCATGCACATATACACAACAAAAGAATCCAGCCCGATCAAATCCCTTTGGCGGGGTTTGTCCAGCTCAAGGATATTTGTTGTAAAGTAATCGCATTGCACTACTGTGGAAGCTACATTCGTTTTTAGCTCATAATGGGTTTTGTAATCCCCGTAATATTTATAATCGATGGCATCAAGGGCCTGATCGGTATGCAACTGTCTGGGTTTTCCATCCTTCCCTACCCTGTTCCAGTCGAATATCCGATAGGTAATATCAGAAGTTTGCTGAATTTCGGCCAGAAGTATTCCGGCTCCTATGGCATGCACCCTGCCGGCCGGGAGAAAGAAGACGTCTCCGGCCTGTACTTTCTCGTGGTTCAAAATCTCCGGCAAGGTATTGTTTTTCAGATGCCGGAGGTAGGTTTCCTTATCCATCTTCCGGTTAAAACCGGAAATAAGCTCTGCTCCCTCTTCCGCAGCAATCACATACCACATCTCGGTTTTACCGTTGTCATTGTGCCTAATCCGGGCCAATTCATCATCAGGATGCACCTGAATGGATAAAACATCATTGGCATCGATAAATTTAAAAAGCAAGGGAAATTTCAGGCCATAAGTGTCAAAGACCTTCTCCCCTACCAAATCTCCCATATATACTTCGATCAGTTCGGGCACACTGTTGCCGGCCAAAAAGCCATTCTTTACTACCGAATAATTATCCTCTACGGCGGAAATTTCCCAGCTCTCTCCTATTTTCCGGTCAGTAGGGATATCTTTGTTCAATTCAGACCTCAAACGTTGATTACCCCATATAGCCTCTTTAAAAACAGGTTCGAATTTTAACGGATACAGTTCTTTCATAAATACAATTTTTCAGTTAAAGTTAACAATTATAAAATTTTGCTGTGTATCAGTCCACCTGAAAATTTAAGAAAATCTTATTGTATCTTGTAAGATTTATGCTCCTGAATATAATGTTCAATCTTATTGTCATAAGTCTGCATCAAAAAGGCCATCAAAGAATTATTCACTGAAAAAGTAATGTCATCGATGCTTCTTACCGGTAAAATCTTCGGGGTAGTCCCTGAAAGAAATGCACTGTCAAAATCGGGCAGCTCATCCTTATGTATTTTGCGGCGCTGCAAATTTAGATGATGCTCATGACATATCTCCATGATCTTGCTTCGTACAATTCCCGGCAAAACCGCTTCGTCAGGAGGGGTTACGAGGAGATCACCGGAGATAAAAAACACATTCGAACGACTGCCCTCTGTCACGTAGCCGTTTCCATCAACAAGCATAGCTTCATACACGGAAGCCTCCCGGATTTTGTTGTCAGCCTTAATCCGGGCTTCGGTATGAAGCAGCTTTGCATTGGGGTCATGCCGCTCGGCGTAGCAAAGGATTGTTGCCACGCCAGTTCGATATAGCTGCTTGGTGGGGGGATCGTAATAATTAAAATAAAGCCAGAGGGAATACTCCGGGCTCGGGCGATAAGAATAAAATTGCACCACAATCTTGATCTTCCCGGAAGAAACAGGATTGTTTACTGTCAATTTCCTGACCTGTTGCTTTATTTCCTGTTCATTTTCTTTAATCCTTAGTTTTTCGAGCTCCAGAGACTGATATAGGCGGCGCAGATGATCTTCCAGAAAAATGGCAATGTAATCCTCCACCCGCACTATTTCATATACTGAAAAACCATTTGCTATATGATCAACAGAAAGGCCTTCTATAGGCAGCAATCTGTTATTCAATAAATAATATTTACCAACACCATGCTTCATGAAGCACAAAATCTCATTCCGGACAAATGTACAATTTACTTCTTAAAAGCGTAAAGCAATTGGTTGATTTATCCGGAATACTCTAAAAACATCCTGGCATGGCGGGCGATCAAAATCCTTTAGAAGCATTTTTTCCAGTGTGGGCCTTTTTCTGATATGGATCCTTCCGCAGAATTGTCTCATATCTTATAAAAAAATTCCGTCCGCAATCGAACGGCCGATGTAACGATATCGAACAATTTCAGCCGGAAAAAACTTATTAAGCTCTTAAATACAGAGATAAATTAAAAATGGCACATAAATTGTAAAAACAAATCAAAAATGCAATACGGAAATAAAAATGCTGAAATTCATGATAACACTCATTTTAATTGCTATAGCATTAGTCATTAGTTTCATACAGTCACTCATCTAAAGAAAGTATCCGGGTGTATTTTGCCGCTTTGTAATTTGGGGCAAACCCACAAAAAGGCAACTCTGCACCCATTTTCATTGGCAGAGTTGCACTTGTATAAGCTGATAATATCTTATCAGAAAGTATAACGGATGGACAATGCGCCGCCATAACCCCAGAAACCCGGATAACCGGTAAAGTTAAGCTGAGGCTTATAATCCACACTAAAGCTTATAGGAATCTCCTGTACTTTATATTCCAGACCAATCACGCCATCTACTCCAATAACAACAAATTCACCTCCTTCTTTTAATAAAGGATAATCATCGTTCCAGCTTCCAAGATGCCCACCGGCACCGTAATACCAATTCAGTCCCTCTACATCAAAAGCCCGGGCATGTTTTTCATACAAACCCGTCACATTCATACCCCAACGGCCAAAAGAAAAAATGCCTTCCAGCGCTGCATCTTCATTAATAAAATGTTTGACTGTGATTCCTGAAATAAAAGTTCCCCTCACTCCAATGGCGGTTTTGTAATCCTGGCTGTGAACCGTTGAAACAACCAGTGCAAGCAATGTTATAAATAGTAATTTCTTCATAAACAGATATTTATTAAGTTTAACAAATCGGTTGATCCAGGTTAAAAACCATAATCCAAATATATACGAAAGTTATTATATTTGAAACCAATAAAAAAGGAATTTGATGTTATGAAAAAGACAAAAGCTGCCCTGTTTATTCTGATGTTTTTTCTCCTCTCTTGCGGTTCCGGCAGCAAAGATAAAAAAAATCAAAGCATTGATATAGCTACACTGCAAGGCCCTTCTGCAATCAGCATGATCCAAATGATAGACAGTCTTCATACCCTGGCCGACAAAAAGGTCAATTTTCAGATCAAAAATGAACCCTTACAAATCAGGCCGCTGCTTTTTCAAGAAAAGGTAGAATTTGCCGTGGTACCCACCAATATGGCTTCGATAATCTATAACAAAGGGGTCAATTACCAGCTGGCTGCTGTTCCGGTTTGGGGCACGCTTTATCTCTTCGGAGTACGTGGAGAAATCAACTCCTGGAATGATCTGAAAGGCAAAAAAATCTATCTGATGGCCAAGGGCATGACCCCTGATGTGATGTTCCGTTACCTGCTGGAAAAAAACGGTATTGATCCCCAAAAAGATGTCACACTGGATTATTCTTTTCCAACCCATATTGAACTGGCCAATGCGGTGGCTTCAGGTAAAGTTGAACTTGGAGTGATCTCCGAACCATTGGTCAGCATGGTAATCCATAAAAATAACGAGATAGAACCGGTGCTAAGCCTGAACAAAGAATGGAAAAAGCAAACCGACATGGAAATCCCTCAGACAGCACTACTGGTTCATAAGGGCTATGCCCGCGAAAATAAGCAACAGGTGGATCAGTTACTCAAAGAATACCATCAATCGGTAAATTGGATAAACAAACACCCAAAACGAGGAGCCCACCTGGTTGTTAAAAATGACATACTGGAGAGTGAGACAGTCGCCTGTCAAGCAATCCCCCGGTGTAACATGCAATTCAGGTATGCTTATGACATCAGGGAGATGATTTCCGATTATCTGGAAATCTTTTACAACATGAATCCCGAGATCACAGGAGGCCAAATTCCCGATGAAAATTTCTATTACAAAAAATAAAAGCATAGCCATTCTTTCAGTACTTTTTTTGATTGGCTTATGGAAGACCGGTTCGATGATCGTAGCCTCGGAACTTATTCTTCCACCCCCTGAACAAACAGCCATTGCAGTAGGTAAGCTTTTTGTAAACAATGAATTTACCAGAATTTTAGGTGCCACTATTTTAAGGGGCCTGACCGGATTTTTTATTTCTTTTTTCCTGGCGCTCATATTTGGTGTCACGGCAGGTGTCAACCGCAGTTTTTATGCTTTTCTGCAGCCTATCCTGGTTGCTATACGATCCACTCCGGTTATCTCCTTCATCTTACTGGCTCTGATCTGGTTCAATGTCAACCAGGTGCCGGTTTTTATTGCCCTGCTTACCATGTTTCCTTTTATCTGCACCAACATCATTGACGGTATCAGGAATGTCGATTCCAAACTGCTTGTAATGGCAAAAATTTACCGGGTAAAAACCGGGACAATAATTCGGGATATTTATTTACCGGCCATATCACCTTTTATCTTTAGCGGGGTTTCCAGTGCCATGGGGTTCGGCTGGCGCGCCATTATCATAGGGGAAGTGTTGAGCCAGCCAAAGTACGGAATAGGTACTTTCATGCAGAATGCCCAGACATACCTGCTTGTGGACAAGGTTATTGCATGGACGATAATAGCCATTCTGCTGAGTTATCTCTTTGATCATCTGATCCGGTTTATTGAAAAAAAAGTCGTCGTTTGGCATTAAATTCCTTCTCTACTCCATGAGTATCCAGATTAAAAATATCAGCAAATCGTTCAGTAATGTTGAAATGTACAGGAATTTCTCCCTTAATTTGCCGGAAAACAAAATAAGTTCCATACTTGGACCTTCCGGATGCGGCAAAACCTCGTTGCTGAATATGACCGGAGGCATTATGAGTCAGGATTCCGGTATCATTGAGGGAGTTAAAGACAAGGTGCTCTCATTCATCTTCCAGGAGCCCCGGCTTCTTCCCTGGAAAACCGTAAAAGCCAATCTTGAATTTGTGCTCAAAGGGATCTCAGTAAAAAGAAAGGAAAAGATCATTCAAAGGTATCTGAGCATTGTAGGTCTGCAGAATTTTGCCCATTTCTATCCCGGTCAGCTCAGCGGAGGAATGAAACAAAGAGTAGCCATTGCCCGCGCTTTCTGTTATCCCTCCAACATTATACTGATGGATGAACCCCTTAAAACACTGGACCCCAAGCTTAAATGGGGTCTCATGAAAACATTTATAAAATTATGGAAAGCAGATCGACGCACCGTAATTTTTGTTACCCATGATGTTGAAGAAGCACTGGTGCTCGGAGAAGAAATATTTGTATTCAGCAAGCCACCTGTGAAGGTAAAAATGCATTTGGTCAACCCTTTGAACGAAGAAGAAAAACACATAAACAACATGGAATTCTTCAGACAAAAAAACAGAATTATGGATTTTCTGGACTGACCAGGATTAATCCATAATTCTGTTCTCCAATCTACCTGATTTTCATTTTAAATTTATCAGGTGCCGGGCATTTATTCAATTTCTATTTTTCTACTTTATTCTTCTTCTTCACCAGTTCCAGGTACCTTATTCACTTCCAGTAACTCCACTTCAAAAATCAGGGCTTCATTGGGCTCTATTTCTCCACCTGGCCTTACATTAGTGCCATAAGCCAGATCAGTGGGTATAAACAATTCATACTTGGCCCCCTCCTTCATAAGCTGAAGACCTTCGGTCCATCCCGAAATAACCTGATTGACCGCAAAAGTGGCAGGCTCATCTCTTTCAACGGAGCTGTCAAAAGTTTCGCCGTCAATGGTTTTACCAGTATAATGGACCTCCACCGTGTCATTGGCATCCGGTGAAACCCCTGAACCCTCTTCGATTACTTTATACTGCAACCCGCTTTCGGTAACATGCACATCATCCTTTTCCTTGTTTTCATTGAGAAACTCTTCTCCTTCCTCTAAATTCTGCTGGTTTTTCTTTTGAGACAATTGATCCAAATAAGTTCGGATCCGGTTTCTTCTTTCCGATTCGCTCATCTCTACCTCATCATTTTCAAAAGCTTCGCGCATTCCTTTCAAAAATGCCTGGTAATTAAGTTCTGTAAGGCCATTGTTGTCTTTCAGACTTTTTGCAACATCCGCACCCAGGGCATAACTTACTGTATCCAATTCAGATTCCATACTGGCACTGGTGCCCAAATTTGCATTTTTACCACAGGCACCAATAACAACCAATAAAACTGTTAAAGCCAATAAATTTCTAAGATTCATATACTTACTTTTTAAATTTAATTATACATCAGTGGGCTAATTTAAAATAAATAATCCGGTTGGGTTCAAATTTTGAACCATAAAATTATCCGGGCTTTACAGCTCTTATCATTTCATGTTTACCGGGAGGCCCTTCAACCAACTTTACGGTAAAACCAATCTTTTTCAGCCGTCTTTTGATTTCGCCCTTGGCACAATAAGTAACCATTAGACCATTCGTTTGCAGTGCATAAAAAAGCTTTTTGAAATTCTGTTCATTCCACATCTCCGGCTGTTTTTCCGGAGCAAAGGCGTCGAAATATATAACATGATACTGTTTCTCAGGAATGAAATGGTTATAATCCTTAAGCATTTTATGAAGAATAAAAAAATCGTTCAGCTTGTGCACCTGATTCCATTGAAGCTTATGCAGACTCATCAAGAACTCATGGTTTACAGTATCCAGAAACGTGGTAAAGTTTAATTTATCCACCAGGGAATTTTCAAGAGGAAAAAGCTCTATGGCATCATAATGGATATTCTTCTGATCTTTCTTAGCTGCAATAAAGGTGAGAAGGGCATTCAAACCAGTGCCGAATCCCACTTCAAGAACTTCAATTTCTTTATTATCAATTAATTCCAATCCATTTGATATAAAAACGTGATTGGATTCCTGTATGGCACCGTATCTGGAATGATAATATTCATTAAGGGAATCAATGTATAAGGTATGAGACCCATCTTTGGTCAGAATGATCCTTTTTTCAGATTTCATAGTACGTCATTTTAATATTTAAAAAGTAGTCTTGCTGCTTTTATAAGAGCAAATTACAAAAAATAATACAGATTTTTTAAAACGGGCTTGGCATTTACCACATTTTTTTTAAAAATTGCATACCTGTACCCACTAGTTTGATCAGATTTGTCATGGAACAAAACATCATTAAAATAGCAAAAAAGTCAAATGTTCCTAAATATAAACAACTAATACAATCGGTATATCATGCCATCGAAAACAAGGCCCTGAAAAAAGGAGATAAAATACCTTCTGTCAACACCATAAGCAAAGAACTCTCCCTTTCAAGAGACACTGTATTGACTGCTTTCAATGAATTAAAGGCGAGAGGAATCATCGATTCAACTCCAGGCAAAGGTTACTATGTAAACAGTACGGAGTTTGAAAGAGAACAGAAGATTTTCCTGCTGTTCGACGAGCTCAATCCATTTAAGGAAACCCTTTATTATTCCTTCCTTGAATCAATAAAAGACAAAGCTTCCGTAGATATATATTTTCATTATTTCAACAAGCGGGTTTTCAGAAACCTTATAATGGAAAACCTCAACAAGTATACTACATATATCATTATGCCCGTATTTTTTAAAGGCATTGAGCCGATTCTCCGGGTAATTAAAAACGGACGGATATATATACTGGACCAGCTCAATCCGGAAATTGCCGATATCTATCCTGCCATCTATCAGAATTTTGAGAAAGATGTATATCATGCCCTGTTTTCGGGGCTGGAGAGTTTAAAAAAATATGACCGTGTTATTATGGTTCACCCGGGTGGAAAGGAACCTCAGGGGCAAGTGAATGGATTTATAAAGTTTTGTGAGGATAAGTCTCTTCCATATGAAGTAATAAACAACTTAAAAGAAAAAAATATCAGGAAAGGAGAGGCATACATTGTACTGGATGACCTGGATCTTGTCAGACTGGTAAAAGATGCAAAGAAAAAGAGGTTCAGGCTGGGAAAAGATACGGGAATCATCTCTTATAATGACACACCTCTTAAAGAAGTGGTAGCAGATGGCATAACCACCATCTCAACAGATTTTCGGCACATGGGAAAAGTTTTGGCCGATATGGTGCTAAACAAAAAAAGGATACAAATAGAAAATCCGTCGTCACTAGTCATCAGAAATTCATTATAATATTTAAAAATTTTATTTTATGAAAAAAAACATAATTATTTACACAATTGCGGTCGCACTGCTTACCATTATAGGGTGCGGACAAAAATCCCAAAAATCAAAGGAGCAAGAAAGTATGAAAAAAGAACAAAACATTAAAGCATTTACGCTAACCAATGAAAACGAATGCGAAGTTAAAATAACCAACTTCGGTGGTAAGGTAATGTCTCTTAAAGTTCCCGATAAGGACGGCAATATCGGCGATGTGGTGCTCGGGTATGAGCATGCCGAAGAATATGTAGAGGGTAATCCATTCTTTGGGGCATTGGTAGGCAGATATGGCAACCGGATAGGTAATGCCGAATTTACACTGGACGGCCAAACCTATGAACTGCCCAAGAACGACGACAGCAACCATCTTCATGGTGGACCGGAAGGATTTCACAACGTAATATGGAATGCCGAAAAAACCACCCGGAATGGAAACGAAGCCCTGAACCTTACTTATGTGAGCGAAGATGGTGAAATGGGGTTCCCCGGTAAACTGGATGTTACGGTAATTTACACATTAACCGCGGATAATGAGCTAAAAATTGAATATGAAGCCACAAGCAACAGAAAAACCGTGCTCAACCTGACGCACCATTCATTTTTCAATCTGAAGGATGCCGGAAAAAGTAAGATTCTCGAGCATGAGCTTACCATCAATGGGGATCATTTCACACCGGTAAGTGAAGAATTGATTCCCTCCGGGGAGATCCGGCCTGTAGAAAACACCCCTATGGATTTCAGGGAAACTAAAAACATGGGAGATGGTATAAACAGCGACTATCAGCAAATTCAATATGGCAACGGCTTTGATCACAACTGGGTACTTAATAAAACTGAACGGGGAGAGTTAAACCTTGCAGCCAGTGTATATGAACCCACCACAGGAAGAAAAATGGAAGTATACACCACTGAACCCGGCATGCAGTTCTATGCAGGTAACTTTTTGGATGGAAGCGATGTGGGAAAAAATGATATAGCTTATGAACAGAGGAGCGGATTCTGCTTGGAAACACAGCATTTCCCCGATTCACCCAATCAAACCCACTTTCCTTCACCGGTACTGAAACCAGGAGAAACCTATACACAGACAACCATTTACAAATTTTCCACCGGAAAATGAAAGCATAAAAAATAAGCTTATGATGGTAAAAGATAAAATTTATGAGAATTTCAAGGAAAAATTCGGGGAAAAGCCTGATCTTTTCAGTGCCCCCGGAAGAATTAATGTCATAGGAGAACATACCGACTACAATGATGGATTTGTTCTGCCTGCAGCAATCAACAAAAGAATATATTTTGCCCTTAGAAAGAACAATACCGGACAATGCAGAATACATGCATATGATATTGACGAGGAATATTCTTTTTCCACAGACCGGAAAGAGCCTGTAGATAAAACATGGGTTAACTACCCTCTGGGAGTAATCAGAGAAATATTTAACATTAAGGAATTCAATCTTACGGGCTTTGATTGTGTTTTCGGCGGAGACCTTCCCCTTGGTGCAGGACTTAGTTCCTCTGCAGCATTGGAAACCGGTTTTGCCCATGCCATCGACCAGGTTTTTGCTGTGGGCCTGAAGCCCGAACAGATCATGCATCTAAGCCAAAGTGCGGAACACAATTTCGTAGGAATGCATTGTGGTATTATGGATCAGTTTGCGGCAGTCTATGGCAAAAAAAACCATGTAGTAAAACTAGATTGCAAAAGTCTGGAGAGCGAATATTATCCGCTTCATTTTGAAAATTATCAGTTGATCCTGTGCAATTCCAATGTGCAACACGAACTGGCTTCTTCGGAATACAATGTCAGAAGAAAACAATGCGAAGAAGGAGTGAAAATAGTAAAGCAAACCCATCCCTCTGTAAAAAATCTAAGGGACGTAACATTTGAAATGCTGGAAGAATATCAGGATCAAATGATTGAAGAGGTCTTTGACAGGTGCCTCTATGTTTTGCAGGAAAACGAACGTGTACACGATACCTGTGAGAAACTTCAACAAAATGATGTTGATGCCATAGGAAACAATCTTTATCTTTCACATAAAGGGCTTTCAGAGATGTACGAAGTAAGTTGTGATGAAACGGATTTTCTTGTGGAAATGACCAAAAAGATGGAATATGTCAAGGGAGCCCGAATGATGGGTGGCGGTTTCGGAGGATCCACAATCAACCTCGTTAAAACCGATTCTAAGGAAGAATTTGAAAATACACTTGGAAAGGCATATTATGAAAAATTCAGCATAAAGCCTGATTTCTTTGAAGTAGAGACAGACGACGGAATAAAAAGTCATTAAATGATGACATTCAATCAGTTTAGTAAATGCTTCTAAAAATAAAATATTAATTATGGCACAACAATTTGCAACTATTGATTATATAGTATTTGCCCTTTATGCTATACTTATCCTGGGAGTGGCTATGTACATGTCACGTGAGAAAAAGGGTCATGTAAAAAACTCAAGTGACTATTTTCTGGCAAGCAAAGCATTGCCTTGGTGGGCAATAGGTACTTCGCTCATCGCTTCCAACATTTCGGCCGAGCAGTTTATTGGCATGTCAGGTTCCGGTTATGCTATTGGCCTGGCTATTGCCAGTTATGAGTGGATGTCGGCGGCAGCACTGCTGATCATTGCCAAATATTTCATGCCCATTTTTCTGGAAAAGAAAATTTACACCATGCCTCAGTTTCTTGAAAGGCGTTATGACAACCGGGTAAGAACAGTAATGGCAGTGTTGTGGCTGTTGGTATATGTGTTTGTCAATCTTACCTCGGTATTATATTTGGGTTCACTTGCCCTGAATACCATTATGGGCGTCCCCCTGCTTCACGGAATCATTGGACTGGCGGTATTTTCAGCTCTCTATTCCATCTACGGAGGTCTGAAATCTGTAGCATGGACTGATTTTATCCAGGTAGCCTTCCTTATAGGCGGCGGGCTGGTAACTACTTATGTGGCCTTAGATGCTGTTGCTGATAAGTACGAGGTAAGTGGTCCGATAGCCGGTTTGGTAGAAATATTCCGTGAATTCCCTCAAAAATTTGACATGATTATTGAAAAGGGTCAGATCATGGTACCCGACGGTGAAGGAGGAACACGCGATGCTTTTCAGGATATTCCGGGCATCAGTGTACTTGTTGGTGGCCTCTGGATAGCCAATTTTGCCTACTGGGGCTTTAATCAATATATTATACAGAAAGGTTTGGCTGCGAAAAACATAAAAGAGGCTCAAAGAGGACTTGCTTTTGCCGGATATCTGAAAATACTGGTTCCCCTCATTGTAGTGATTCCGGGGATAGCTGCCTACGCTCTAACCAGCGGTGATTTAGCACCCTCTGACAAGGCCTATCCTTATGTATTGCAACTGGTACCAATAGGTGTAAGGGGGGTAGCTTTTGCAGCCCTGATAGCTGCCGTAGTTTCATCGCTGGCAGCTATGCTCAATGCTACCGCTAACATCTTTACCACGGATGTGTACAAACACTTTATCCATAAAGATGCAAGCGAAAGCAATCAGGTATTGGTTGGTCGTCTCACCAGTTTTATTGCTTTAGTGATTGCGTTCTTTACAGCCCGGCCGTTACTGGGTCAACTTGACCAGGCATTCCAGTATATACAAGATTTTACGGGTTATATAACTCCAGGTGTGGTCGTAATCTTTATCGGAGGACTACTCTATAAATGGGGTACTGCCAATGCGGCACTGTGGTCAGCTATACTGACTATCCCTATCTCATGGGCATTTTCTGCTCTAACAGATATTCCGTTTATGAACAGAATAGGATTTGTTTTCCTTATTCTGGCTGGAATCTATTTACTTATGAGCCACCTGGAAACCAAAAAAGAACCTCATCCAAAAGCCATTAAACTTTACAAAGGGTTGTTTTATACAGGAAATGTGTTTAATGTGATGGCCATTGGCATCATTGCCATACTGGCTGTATTGTACATATTCCTATGGTAATATAACGAACTAATAAGGGAAGATTTACAAGGAGCTGACTTCGCTAGAATAAAATCTTAAGCAAATACATTTCACCGGTAAGTTCGTGTAAATCTTCCCTTAAGTTTTCTTATCTCACAAAATAGAGATGCAACTATAATGACAGGAAAATGGCAAATTTCAGTTTGAAGGAACATAGTCACCGGCGGTACAATATCCTCACAGGTGAATGGATTCAGGTGTCGCCCCACAGGACAAAACGCCCCTGGCAGGGAAAGCAGGAAGAGCAGTCGGAAGAAAAGAGACTGCAATATGACGAAAACTGCTACCTGTGCCCAGGTAACTCCAGAGCAGGAGGAAAACAAAATCCAAACTATACCAGCACATTTGTTTTTACTAATGATTTCTCAGCCCTGGAAAAGGATATCCCGGAAGGCAAATATGAGAAAGAAAACCTCTTATTTGCCAAAAGCGAAAAGGGAATATGCAGGGTGGTCTGCTTTTCTCCGAGACATGATCTCACTCTTGCTGAATTCAGAGAGGATCAGCTTCTTGACGTTATTGAACAGTGGAAAAAGGAGTACCAGTGGCTGGGAGAGGAAGAATACATCAACTATGTGCAGATATTTGAAAACAAAGGCAGCATCATGGGTTGCAGCAACCCCCATCCTCATGGACAAATATGGGCTCAGGAGACCGTGCCGGTGGAACCGGCCAGGGAAAGCCAGAATCAGGGTAACTACTACCAGCAACACGGCAGAAGCATGCTCTCTGATTACCTGGAGCTGGAACTTTCCCTCAGGGAAAGGATAGTTTTGGAAAACAGGGATTTCATTGCGCTGGTTCCTTTCTGGGCCATATGGCCTTTTGAAACTATGATCATCAGCAAAAGGCACATCCAGAAGATCAACCAGTTTTCAGAAGGTGAAAAAAGAGGATTTGCCGATGTGCTGAAAAGGTTAACGGTTAAATACGATAACCTTTTCAACACATCATTCCCCTATTCGGCGGGTATGCATCAAAGCCCAACCGATGGTATGGAACATACGGAATGGCATTTCCATATGCACTTCTATCCGCCCCTGCTTCGCAGTGCCACAATCAAAAAGTTCATGGTGGGTTATGAGATGCTGGCCAATCCGCAGCGGGATTTTACGCCGGAGTACAGTGCGCAGATATTGGCTGAATTGTCTGAAGTGCATTACAAACAATAAAATGTCGCAATTTTTATAGTGGGAGTACATCAAGCCATCCAGGATCTTTGTCTGTTAAATTCTGGGTCTTCCAGAACTTCGGTGAAGAGATTTGCATCCTCTACAATCTGGAAATCAAACATACCAATGCATGCGAAGTCGATACCGTTTTCAAAGGCATATCTGAAAGCCTCCTTCGGGGGAATAGCACCGGCTGCAAGTATTTTATAACCTATCCATGGCTTGTTTATGCTGTTCATGAACCGGATGGTCTCATCAGGGGTTCTATCCCAATAATTGTCAATGGAATAGTTGTCAATAATCCATTTATCCTTTTCTTGTTCAGGTTTCCATGACCAATAATTCCTGCTGTGTATGGTTTTCATATAAAAATCGGCACCAACGTTATGTTCTTCAGCTCCCTTGATGGTAGCCAGTTCATGTCCTGTAACACCTGCCGGTACGCCCTTTCTCTTAATGTAATCCAGGGTTTTGGCCATCAGCTCAAATTTGCCTTCTCTGACCCATTTGTCGCCCACATTGCCCATAATCGTGGCAGCAATGGCTCCGTTATCAATGGCCATGTCAATATTTTCCTTATAATTCTTCTCCTCCGGATAAACAGGAGCCAGCCACTTCATGGTACCTCCCTGTTTCCAGTATTGATTCAGCAGGTTGACCTCAGGAGGTGCAGTTCGGACCGCAGTGGTGTTAATCCCAACCTGTTCACAAAGCCAGAAAGTATCCAACACCTTTTTATCGGTAAAATACTGCTTCAGCCAGTTCGAAACATAAATCAGGTCGCGGCTGTGTGCAAAACCACTGATGAGGTTACCCCCACATATCATCCGGCTGATTTCATGGCCGCCCAGGTTTCCTTTAGTAACGGGCTTTTTAAGCTTAGACAAGTCAACCGGATCACTAACTTTCACTGTAGCACCTGTAGTTGCATTGGTTGAATCAAGCCTGTTTGCCAGGTTTGTTTCTTCAAAGCTCCGCCAACCATGATTCCTGGCAAATGCAAAGAAAAAACCTCCAACAAAAGGCAAGGTAATAAGCCCCTTGATCAATTGACGCCGGTCCATAGTTTTCTTGTCAGGCCCATGATTGGCCTCTTTAGGAACCTTGACTGGTTTTAGCGAAAAACGCAGAGTCTTACCCTGTATGAATTGCCCCAAACCATAATACCAGGTTTTGGGCAAACTAGCTATTACCAAAAGGGCAACCACTTCAACGAGATTTTTATCTACTATAAGATAATGCCCCTCCACTCCATATCCAATATTCGTTGCCTCCCAGGGTGGCTGGGCCAGATAATAAAGTCCGACCAATAACGCACCGGCAATCGCAGCAGGCCGGGTAAATATCCCTGTAAGAATCAAAAATCCGATGACGACCAACCCAACCATGTTCATAAAATCCACCCAGGGAAGAATTTGAGAAGACTCGGCTATGGATTGGAATAAACCGGCCAGGAAACCCTTTGAATTTTCTAAATAACCGGCGGAGGACCATGTAGGATCAATAATTTTAATAATCCCCTCATAAAACAGGTGCCAGCCAATAACAACATTCAGAAGGGTGATAAGGTATTTTACCCTTATTGGAGGTGATTGCTGCTTTTTATCTTTCATCTTTATATAACTTTATTTTTTGCAGTTGTCAAATACCGAAAATAAAAATTTTTTGGCAGTCTCCTGTTCAATTTGATGGAAAAATATATGCCTTCCTCTTATCATTCATATTCTATGCAAACATCACTTATAACAATATCCCTGCCTGCTCTCTTTAATTTTATTGACTACCATATATTTTCAGAATGGGTTCTCTGATCCGGTCAGCTTTTTCTGACAAATAAAAAGATATGGCTTCTGCAATCTCTTCGGGTTTTATCCACTGGTCAAAATCGGCATCAGGCATAGCCTTACGATTGGCTGAAGTATCAATCATATCCGGCGCTAAAACCGCAGCAGAAGCTTCTGTACCTTTCAGCTCCTCATTTACCATCTCTCCCAGTTTCACCAGCATGTTCTTGGAAACTGCGTAGGAGGCCAACGCCTTTCCCCCTTTTTCAATTCCCGGTTTTGAGGATATAAAAAAAATACGGCCCTTTTTTCGGCTTTTAAAATGCCCCACAAGGTTTCTGGCAAAATAAAAAGCCGTTTTAAAATTCAGGTTGATCATCTTATCCAGATCGTTCTCTGTGGTTTTCCGCAGTGATTTCATCATGAAACCTCCTACTGTAAGCACTGTGGCATAAACATCGTCCACGGAAGAAACGTAATTGTCTACATCCTGCTCATTTAAAACATCCAGTTTGGTAAGATGCAGTCCTTCATTATTTTCGAATGTTCTCCGTATTTTATTGGTATCTTCCCTGCCCGGTATAATTGTGCCATACACTTCATAACCTTCATTCAATAACTTTTGGGTGACTGCAGTTCCCAGAGTGCCATTTGCTCCTGTTATTATTATCTTCTGTGCCATAGCTATCTATTTTAATATATAGTTACATGCCAGGAAAATTAAATAAATGAA
>JBKGZA010000022.1:0-26801 GCA_046545815.1 Bacteroidales bacterium | reverse complement strand
CTGGGCTTTGTCTGGTTTTACCGGTGGGTGATCTCCCCCATTACCATGTCATCCTGCAGGCATGTACCCACGTGTTCCCAGTATATGACAGAAGCCGTTTACCGGCATGGTCCCGGCAGAGGTTTTTTACTGGGCATGAACCGGCTATCGCGCTGTCATCCGTGGGGAACGCATGGTTACGATCCGGTACCTAAGTTCGTAATCAAGAAGTACCGGGCCCGGAGCAAAGGTAGAACGGAGACGATACTGAAGGACCAAGAAGAGGTTTGAAGGTTTGACTGGAGTTATTATGTAGAGTCATTATCCTGGCGTGACTCGAGATTGATGTGCAGCAAAATTTTAGAGGGTAATAGCATAATTCTGTCGCTATTTAACAAACAGGAGTCGTTTGCCCTCGTATTTCCACCATTTATCTTCAGCCTTCACCTGTATCAGGTGCACACCCGGGTCGGGTGTAATTTCCTGTTCGGCTACCCAGATATGTTCGGAAATATGGGCACTGCCCAACTTTCTCCAGGGGAACTCATCAAGCTGCTCTTCCCTTTCCATGGCTTCCAGCCTAGCCGGATCTTTTTGCGGGTTTCTTTTCATAGAAGTCCATTCTCCCCCATTTCCAATCTTCATTTTCACATCCGCCGAAGGCAAAGCATTATAGATATTGGCAGTTACCTTTATTTTCTCAGTATCATCAGCAATCACAGATTCCGGAGCATCAATGTGCATCTGAAAATCTTCAGGTTTTCCGGCAACCTTCCAACTCAATTTCCAGTCGCTCCCATCAATATGAAGCGTAGCATAACCGTTCGGTGTCCCATCCGACATCATGGCATGAGGTATTCCAAATTCACCGGGAGCACCTGACCACCATGAGCCGCAAACGGTGCCCACACTGATCATATGATGCGGTTCATTCCCGGAGTATCCGTATTCATTGCCAAGAAAATGATGATAATGCCTGTGTGTATGGCCGGCCAGGGTAACACTATTGGTGTGACTTGCCAGAAGTTCATAAAAAGCTTTTTTCTCATCCTCATCCCGCCATCCCGTGGATCCCTCATAGGGTATATGAGCAAGCAATACAAGCAGCCGGTCATCATCCAAACGCCCGATCTCATTCCTTAAAAACTCCATCTGATCCTCGCCCAGGCCTGTACGGTAATACCGGTCGTCCTCTTCTACAACCCATCTGATATTGTCGAGCACAATGAAATGGGCAGGACCATAGCTGAATGAATAGTAAGACGGCCCAAAGGTTCTGTACCAGGCACCCCGGGCATCGGTATTGTTGTTGCCCGAAAAATCAATATCATGATTTCCCGGTACGTACCTCCAGGGAATGCCAATGGTTGAAATACCGGATGTTAAATGATCAAACAGGTTGAGATCATCAAATACCACATCGCCAAGCGTTACTCCAAAGGCTGCATCCGTGTCTGGAAGTTCAGACATTACATCCCGTTCAATATATCCAATTTCCTTGTGGTCCCTTGGCTGGGTATCGCCAAACAAAAGAACATCAAAATCATCCGGCTCTTCAGCAGGATAAAGCGGAAAATTAACCGATTCGGGCAATGGTCCGGTAGGGGACAAGCCTTCAAAATCTTCACCGGATGCACCATCAGGACTGTGCATATAGTAAAAAACGGGTATCTGATTTTCATCCACCGGCAATCTCCAGTTGCGGGGTTTAATAACAAATATTGAAGAATGGTCGCTTACCGGAAGTTCATAAGCACCGTCTGCATCTGTAACTACCACATCACGTCCATTGGAAACGGCAATACCCTCAAGCGGTTCATCCCCGGAAGGATCAAAAGAGCCGTTTTCTGTTTTGTCATGATATACGATCCCTTTAACGGTGGCACCGGTTTGTGCATAGAGGGTCGAATTGTTTTGCAAACCCGGAATCAAGAAAAAAACTGCCGCGATAGAAATAAATAAAACTTGTCTCATTTCTTTGATTTTTTAAGGTTGAACCTTCTTATGTCAGGGTAATACTATATCCTGTTTATTAGCAACATATTTTTTAGAGAAAGATTAAATAAAACGTAAATGTAGATTAGATTGTTTAATTTTGTGCTCCTGTTAAAAAAAATTTAATCCAAATTTAATGCGGGTGGCTTTTCATACACTGGGATGCAAACTGAACTTTGCTGAAACTTCCACGCTGGCCGGGAAATTTCTGGAAGAGGGATATGAACGGGTGGATTTCAATGAAGAAGCCGATGTTTATGTGATCAACACCTGTTCTGTAACCAGTAAAGCCGACAGAAAAAGCAAAGAGGCCATAAAAAAAGCACGGAATCAGAACCCGGAGGCCAAGATTGTTGCCGTAGGCTGCTATGCCCAGCTTCAATCTGAAAAAATAGCCAGCATAAAAGGTGTGGATCTGATCCTGGGAGGCAATGAAAAATTCCGTATTCTTGAATATCTTAAAAATTATGAAGCAAAAGAAGAACCGGAAATCCACACGTGTGCTCTGAACGAAGCAGTAAAATATTATCCCTCCTTTTCGAAAGGCGACCGAACCCGCTCGTTTCTGAAAATACAGGATGGATGCGATTACGGATGCTCTTACTGTACGGTGCCGCTGGCAAGGGGAAAAAGCCGGAATCAAAGCATCGGGAGTATCTTGGATGAAGCCCGCTGCATAGCCGGGTCCGGCATCAAGGAGCTGGTTCTGACGGGAGTCAATATAGGAGATTTTGGCAAATCCACCGGCGAATCCTTTTATGATCTGATCAATCAACTGGAAAAGATTGAGGGCATTGATAGATTCCGCATCTCCTCCATTGAACCCAATCTGCTTAATAATCAAATCATCCGCTTTGTTGCCCAATCAGAAAAGTTCCTGCCTCATTTTCATATTCCTTTGCAATCCGGGTGTAACGAGATCCTTGGCAAGATGAAAAGGCGATACAAGCGGGAGCTTTTCGAAGACAGGATAGCACAAATCAAAAAGCACGTTCCCGATGCCTTTATTGGAGTTGATGTGATCGTAGGCTTCCCGGGAGAAGACCGGGATAAATTCAGAGAAACCTTTCAATTTCTGGAAAATCTGGACGCCAGCTATTATCACGTATTCTCCTATTCTCAGAGACCCGGTACTCCGGCTGACCTAATGAGCGGACAGGTACCGTGGAATGAAATAAAACACAGAAGCAGGGAAATTCAACAACTGGCAGAAGAGAAAAAGAACAAGTTTTACAGGCAGCATCTTGGTGAAATGAGAAAAGTGTTGTTTGAAGAAAAGGATTACAAAGGCAAGACATTCGGATTTACAGACAATTATATAAAAGTGGAAACTGACTACAGCAACCACCATGGAAAAATCAGGAAAACAGTATTAAAGCAGATCAACAACCAGGGCCATGTAACAGGAAAAGTTGCGTCCGGACATCTTTATGATATTTAAATTGCCGGATATTCATAATTTTTTAATATCATTGGCTTCACTTATCATAACAGATGAAATGAAAACAAACAAATATGGATCTTGAAAATTTAACGGAACAGGTTAAGGATTTATCGGAACAGGTAGGAAAATTTATCATTAGCGAAGCGGATGAATTGACCTCAGAAAAAGTCGAAAAAAAAGGGCTGAATGATTTTGTCACCTATGTAGACAAAACATCAGAAGAAAAGCTCGTCAGAGGCTTAAAAGAAATTCTGCCGGAGGCAGGGTTCATTGTCGAAGAAAATACCTCTCAGAAAAAAGGCGATCAATATAACTGGATTGTGGACCCACTTGATGGCACCACCAATTACATCCACGGTATAAAACCTTTTTCCATAAGTATTGCTTTGGCAAAAGGAGAGGAAATTGTACTGGGTTTGGTTAATGAGCTGGGGAGTCATGAGATATTCAGCGCCTGGACCGGTAGCCCGGCTTATCTGAACGGACAAAGGATAAAGGTTTCCGAAACCCCTACGCTGGAAGAAAGCATTCTGGCTACCGGATTTCCCTTCAAAGATTTCCACCGGCTTGAAGCTTATATGAATCTGCTGAAACATTTTATGCGCAATTCACATGGCCTCAGAAGATTCGGTTCGGCAGCAGCAGACCTTTGTTATACGGCCAGCGGAAGATTTGAAGCCTTTTTCGAATACAGCCTCAAGCCCTGGGATGTGGCAGCCGGTTCATTGATTCTCAAACAAGCCGGTGGGAAAGTATCGGATTTCAGCGGCGGCAACGGCTATCTTTTCAACCAGGAAATACTGGCTGCAAACAGCAAGGTTTTTGACCGGATTCTGCAGGACATAAAATCTCATATGGTTAAAAACAACTGATCCATGGTTGATGAAGCATCCGGGGCTCATACTTTTCAATGTCTTTAGCCGATTGCTTGCAATATTACCCAAACGGGTCATGTATTCCTTTGCCGATCTGCTTTTTTTGGTGGGATATTATTTTATTGGCTACAGGAAGAAGGTGGTATATGACAACCTGAGGAACGCCTTCCCGGAAAAATCAAAGAAGGAAATAAGAAATATTGCCAAAAGATTCTACATACACCTAAGCGACGTGATGGTTGAGAATGTCGCCATGCTGCATATGAGCCCAAAAAGGCTGAATCAATTCGTCAGGGTGAAAGATCTGGATTTATTGGATGACCTCTATCAACGCAATAAAAATGTCATGGGCCTCCTTGGTCATTACGGAAACTGGGAATTGCTTACCACCATTCCGCTTCATTCGCCCTATACTATATTAACGGTATACAAGCCCTTAAAAAACAAATTTTTTGACAAAAAAATCTATGAAATGCGCAAAAGATTTGATGAAATTCCCATACCCATGAAACAAGCTTATAAATCGATCAGCCGTTACCATCAGAAGGGTCATCCTTATATTGTCGGAATGGTGGCCGATCAGAGCCCTCCTAAAAGCGGCCTGAATTTTCGCACCACTTTTTTGAACCAGGAAACACTTTTTTTTCTCGGCGCTGAAAGAATCGCCAGAAAATTCAACCATGCGGTAATGTTTCCGGCAGTACAAAAAATCAAAAGGGGTTTCTATGAAATTCGCTTCACCCATTTGATGGACAATGCATCAGAATCTGCCGAAACCGGGATCACGGAAAAATATGTGAGAACCTTGGAAAACCTCATACGAGAAAAACCCGAGTACTGGCTGTGGTCGCACCGACGTTGGAAACACAAGGGGAAAAATGATTGAATGCCTGTCCGCCGACAGGTAGAATTAGTTGATTGACTTGACGGATGAAGGAACCCTTTAGATGATTACATTGTTGAATAAAGGCTAAGGATGAGACTTATAATTAGAATCTGCTGCCAATAGCAATATGTTATAGAACAGTCCCTTAGAATAAGATTTTTTGACGTTTTGCGACTTCTTGGACGATAGTTTTTTGTATCTTTAAAAAAATTCCCTAACACCTAACCATAGGAGGTTGCATATGATAACCGATCTGGAAAATATCTTTTCGGAAAGCACCAAAAGCATGAAAAGGTCTGCTATCCGGGAAATACTCAAGCTAACCCAGAAACCCGAGGTAATCTCATTCGGAGGAGGTCTTCCCGCACCTGAATCCTTTCCTGTATCAGAACTTAAACAACTATTCAGTGAATTGCTGGATGAAGATGGCGCCGGGGCTTTACAATACAGTGCTACGGAAGGGATCGCGGAACTCAGGGAGATTCTTGTGGAACGCTATCAAAAAGAAGGCCTTGACATTGATATCGAAAACCTTACGATCACCACTTCCTCGCAGCAGGGATTATATCTGCTGGGGAAAATATTCCTGGACAAAGGTGATAAAGTGATTTGCGGATTGCCTTCATATCTGGGCGGCATCAGTGCATTCCGTACATTTGGAGCCGACATGCATGGTATTCGGTCAGATGAGAGGGGTATGAGAAGCGACCACCTGAGGGAGAAGCTTCATGAACTCAAGACCCAGGGTTTTAAACCAAAATTCATTTATGCCATTCCCGACTTCCAGAATCCCACGGGTATCACCATGCCGGAAGAACGGAGAAATGAAATCATCCATCTCGCCAGGGAATATGAGGTTCTTATTGCTGAAGACAATCCCTATCGGGATATCCGTTTTGAAGGCAAACCCAAGAAAACCATGTTCGAGCTGGACAATAACGGACAGGTAATTACACTGGGTAGCCTGTCCAAAACATTTGCACCGGGCCTGAGGTTGGGATGGGCCATAGGAGACAAACACATTATCGACAAAATGGTGATTGCCAAACAATCCCTCGATTTATGCACCCCCACCTTAACACAAAAACTGGCTGCCAGATACATCAAGAAAGGATATTTTGATGAAAATCTGAAAAGAACCAAAGAACAGTATAAAAGAAAAAGGGACAACATGATTAACGCCTTCAGAAAATACATGCCTGAAGGTGTTTCCTGGAACGAACCCCACGGGGGATTGTTTCTCTTTCTATACTTGCCAGAATATATGGATTCTGAACAGCTTTTTTACACAGCCATCAAAAAAGAAGTGGCCTTTGTCATGGGAAATGTATTTCACTGTGACGATTCCGGAAGGAACACATTGCGGATCAATTTTTCATTTGTTAGTGAGGAAAGGGCAACAGAGGGGATCAAACGCCTGGCCAACGCCATTAAAGAAGAGATGAAATAAGAGAATTTCTTAATTGTGAAATCCTTAATCAAACACGAGCGTTTTGGACATAATGGAGGAAAAAAACATCAAGCTAAGGGCAATTGAGCCATCCGATGCGGATCTGATATATGAATGGGAAAATGATTCCTCTGTCTGGCATGCAGGGAATACCACTGAACCTTTCTCATGGCATGTCATCAACCAATATGTCAAAAATGCCCACCTTGACCTGTTTCAGAGCAAACAGCTGCGATTGATGATCGATTTGAAATCTGACCGGGGTGATCCCATTGCAACCATTGGAAGTGTAGATCTTTTTGAAATTGACAATTTCCACCAAAAGGCAGGAATAGGCATACTGATACATAAGGGAAAATACCGCAACAGAGGATACGCTGCCCAAGCCCTCAATGTTATGATTCGCTATGCTTTTGATGTGCTCTTGCTTCATCAGTTATACTGCAATATAGACGAAGACAATGAAGCAAGCCTCAAGCTGTTTAAAAAAATGGGATTTCAGGTGACCGGTAACAAAAAGGATTGGATCCGAACAAAAGACGGATGGAAAAATGAGCTTTTCCTTCAACTGATAAATAAAGACCATCAGAAGTCATAAAAAACCATACTGTTTTTCCTGAAAAACCACCCAGGATACTGACAATAAACGATCCCACCCAAATGATACATTATACGGCATAACCCGGGGAAAATCATGCTTCTGTTGTCTTTCCCCGCCCCTTATTGTATCTCATTGAAAGCAGGGATGTGATTTAAAAAGGTGTAGTTTCCCGCTTCAAAATCGATCCGGCAGCAATAATGATATATACCGCTGGTAACGATAAGATATTCTACCCTGAGCTGCAAGTTGTACCGGGCAATCTGATCAAAATGCTCCTGCCCGATCTTAATCTCAGGTGCCTTACACTCCACAATCAACGCGGGCTGCATATTTCTGTTGTATGCCACTACATCTGCCCTATATGACAGGCGATTGTACTCCAAAGTCATCTCAATAGCAATAAGCTGAGAAGAATAATTTTTCTGATGAATAAGATATTTCACAAAATTTTGCCGAACCCACTCTTCGGGAGTTAATAAAACAAACTTCTTTCTTATGTCATCAAAAATGTAATTTTTTTGTTCCTTTGACTTAATTTTGAACGAATAATCGGGTAAGTTCAGTGGTTTCATATATAATGGCAACTTTCGCCGGATAAAGATAGATAATAAAAGCTGTTTTATAAAAATAGATGTGAATGCTCAAGAAAATTAATTTTACCGGTGGATCAATCAAAAAGATAATCTCCGGCTAAAGATTAAAAGCTTATGGAGTTGAATTACGATCAAATACTGGATGAACTCAAAAATAACGTGTACAGGCCTGTCTGCCTCTTTCACGGAGAAGAGCCCTATTTTATTGATAAGCTGACGCAATTCATCCAGGATCATGCTTTGGCGGAGTCAGAAAAATCCTTCAACCAAACCATCCTTTTCGGCAAAGATACGGATGCCGGAACAGTGATCAATACAGCCAGAAGATATCCCATGATGGCAAGTCATCAGGTAGTTATACTGAAAGAAGCCCAGACGATGAAGGATATCAATAATTTAATTTACTACGTGGAAAAGCCTCAAAAGTCAACCATTCTGGTCATTAGTCATAAATACAAACCCCTGGACAAAAGAACCAAATTGTTCAAATCACTTAAAAAAAATGCCGTTGTCTTTGAATCCAAAAAAATACCCGATTATAAGATCCCTGAATGGATAAAAAAATATCTTCAACATCACAAAAAAAACATTCACAACGATGCAGCCATGCTGATTACGGAGTTCCTGGGAAATGATCTGAGCAAGATCGTTCATGAGCTTGACAAACTACTCTTGACGGTACCTGAGGAAGAAGCCACCATTACCTCCGGTCGTATAGAGAAAAACATAGGCTTCAGCAAAGATTACAATCCTTTTGAATTAAACAAGGCGCTGGCAGAAAAGGATGTTTTAAAGGCGAACAGGATCATCATGCATTTTGGCAAAAATCCCAATGAATATCCAATACCGCTGATCATCGGATCGCTATACTTTTTCTTCTCCAGGTTGCTGGGATATTATTTTTTAAATGCCAAAGACAGAAAACAAGTGGCCTCCACACTGAAGATATATCCCAATATGGTATGGCAATATGAGAAAGCAGCCAAAAAATATAATTACCAAAAGACGGCAAGAATCATCTCTTATCTGAGAGAATACGACCTTAAATCCAAAGGCATAAATAATGTAGGGGCCACCCAAGGCGAACTACTGAAAGAACTGGTATTTAAAATCCTTCACTAAATAACTTCAAAGCATATGATCACGCCTATTATTATAGCAATAACCGCAGCAGTTTCGATTCTGGCTTTTCGAAATGAAAATCTTTTTGAGCGTCTGCAATTGAATCCATATCTGATTCACCACAGAAATCAGTACCATCGGCTCATCACCCATGGTTTTCTTCATGCCGACTGGATCCATCTTTTGGTGAATATGATTGTACTTTTCTCATTCGGAAGCGCAGTGGAAAACCGTTTTGATATTCTTGAAAGCAAAGGCATGATAAATAACGCACCACTTCACTTTCTGATACTTTACTTTATCGGGATGATGATTTCCACATTTTCAACCATCAAAAAATACAAAAACAATTATAACTATAATGCCATCGGTGCTTCCGGAGCAGTATCCGCTGTGGTTTTTGCCTTTATCTTCTTTTCTCCAAGGAATACACTTCTACTGATGGGCATCATTCCAATACCAGCCATAGTCTTTGGAGTATTATATCTTATCTATAGCCAATATATGCGCAAAAAAAGCGGAGGTACAGTGAACCACGATGCCCACTTTATCGGAGCAGTTTTCGGATTCATATATCCCATTTTACTGGAGCCGACTCTGGTCAGATATTTTTTCAACCAGATATTTTAATGGAGAAAAAGCTTGTGACATCATGTCTGCTTTAAAAAATGATTCTTCCAGGGTGGTAAGAAGAAAATAGGATATACATCAAGCACATATTATAAATTTCACTAAACAAAGCTTTTTACTCTGCTGCTCAGCAAAAAGCCGGAGCCTCTAATTAAGGGTTGGATTTTCAGGGCAATTGGTCCAGGTTTTATAATGACTTCCTAAGTTTTGAAGTATTTTTTCCCACAATCTTTCATCCGGCTTCATAACTTCAGAACTTTCCACTTCATAAACCAGCCAGGCGTTATTCTCTAATTCTCCTTCAAGTTGTCCCGGGCTCCATCCTGAATATCCAAGAAAAAAACGTATCTGTGAGGGCTGAATCAATCCCTCCCGAATGTATTCCTTCACTTGTTCAAAATCTCCGCCCCAGTATATATCATCCTTTACATGAACCGAGTTGGGTATCAGCTCTCCCAAAGTATGAATGTAATGTACGGTATCCTTACCAACCGGTCCGCCTACATATAAAATAGTATCAAATGATGGGAAGTCACTGATAACATCGGTAATGGGAATATCAATAGGCTTATTTAAAACGAATCCCACAGATCCATTCTCGGAATATTCAGTGAGCAATACTACAGATCGCTTAAAATAGGAATCATTCAGCAGGGGTTCTGAAATCAATATACGGCCCTGCTTCGGAGTCATGTTTTCGTTTTCTACCCTGAAAAAATCATAATGAAGCTGCATAACTCAAAAATTTATTACTTATCAAATTACAACAATTTTTGTTTCATTTCAAAAATTAAATTTTTAAATTATGTTAATAACGAAATAATTTATTTTAATTACATTCGACGATTATTCAAAATTGTTTCTCATGAAAGGGAAGTTTCTTATTGGGCCCGTTTTGCTTCTTTTTCTCACTTTTTTCCTTATTCCACCTGTATTCAGCCAACAATCCCCCTCACCCGAGCCAACCATTCAGTCAAAAGATGTTGAGATCAGACATACGGATATCCTCATCAGGAACATTGAACATGAAATCACCCTGCAGTTTGAGAATGAAGGGTTCCGGGAATTTTACGAAGGAAAGGAAATATCTTTAGAGGTGAATGATCAACCCGTCAGAGTTAAAATCACAAAAGGCAAAGCTACATTTCCATGGAAATTTTCCGAAGAAACCGATTTCGTAATTAGTTTTCAGGATTTCGAATACCAAACCGATGTCAATCCAATACCTTTATGGTTTTCTATCATACCGCCGCTGGTTGCCATTTTATTTGCCTTGATTTTTAAAGAGGTTTACACGGCCCTTTTTATCGGCATTCTTATCGGAACCACCACCATATATGCCCATCAGGGAGCAGAACTATTCTCAGCTTTTTTCAAAGGTATATTTGCCATCCCCGACACTTACGTACTGCAATCTCTGGAGAATGAAGAACACCTTTCCATCATTGTCTTTTCAATGCTTATTGGTGGAATGGTGGGAATCATCACCAAAAACGGGGGCATGAAAGGGGTTGTGAACATTCTTTCAAAATATGCCAAGAGTGCCCGTTCGGGGCAATTTGTCACCTGGCTTCTGGGCATGGCCATTTTTTTTGATGACTATGCCAATACTCTGGTGGTGGGAAATACCATGCGTCCGGTAACCGACCGTTTAAAGATCTCCCGGGAAAAACTGGCCTATATAGTTGACTCCACTGCGGCACCCATTGCTTCTATCGCCTTTGTGACAACCTGGATCGGAGCGGAGCTCAGCTATATACAGGACGGCATCAATACACTGGGGCTGGATCAAAGTCCATATAATGTATTCATTAATTCGCTTGCTTACTCATTTTACCCCATATTCGCCCTATTATTTATCTTAATGCTCACCTATAAAGGCCGGGATTTCGGACCTATGTTCCGGGCTGAACAAAGGGCACGAACAGGGAAGATCATCCGGGATGATGAGAAGAACAATAACAACAGTCAGGAAGGCGAAATAGACATCCCTGAACACATCAAACCTAGGGCGTATAATGCGGTTATACCTGTAGCAATTTTGATTTTCGGCACCTTTATCGGTCTGCTTTATACGGGATGGGATCCGCAGATTTGGGGAGACCCGGAACTCACATTTTCCAAGAAACTTTCCGTTATAATCGGAAATTCGAATTCATTTAAAGCTTTATTGTGGTCTTCTATTTTAGGGGTTATTGTTGCGCTGTTGTTTACCTTAACAAAAAAATTGCTGAATCTGAAAAAAGCCGTCGAAACCCTTATCGATGGATTTAAAACCATGTTAACCGCCATTATCATCCTTGTACTGGCCTGGTCGCTGGCATTACTCACCAAACATTTGCATACGGCCGATTTTATCTCCCAAACGCTTGTAAGCATCAACCTGGCACCATTTCTGGTTCCGGCCCTGACCTTTATCCTTGCTGCCCTGGTAGCTTTCTCAACAGGCTCATCATGGGGGACAATGGCCATCCTTTATCCGTTGATATTGCCTGCTTCATGGCTTATTACTCAGGAAGCAGGCCTGGAGCATGCTACCTCACTTTCTATATTTTATAATGTGGTTTCCTGTGTACTGGCGGGCTCTGTTCTGGGCGACCACTGCTCTCCCATCTCAGACACAACCATTCTCAGCTCCCTGTCCAGTTCCTGTAATCACATTGACCACGTGCGCACCCAGCTACCCTATGCCTTGACAGTCGGGGGAATTGCCACAGGAGCCGGCACCATCCCTTCGGCCTATGGAATACCCGCCTACTTTACTTTCCCGGCCGGATTACTCTTAATGTTCCTTGTTGTGCATTTCTTCGGGAAAAAATCCATGAAAGCGGATAAACTCTTTAAAATCGTTTGAATACCCGTAAAAACCAAACGCTCAAAAATATATTTAGTCTCAAAACGCTCCTCAATTTCCGGGAGAAAAAACATAAAAGTCGTCGCCCAAAACTGAGTCATCCATTCATCATAGTCATCCATTCATCATAACTTTCCGGCCCTGAAGGTTCAAAATAACTGGGCACTCAGCTTTTTAAACTGTTTATCCGTTCCTCCAGGGTTCTTATCTTCTGCTCGGCATCTGTTTTTTTCTTCCGCTCCATATCGACAACCTTTTCCGGAGCATTCTGAACGAATTTTTCATTGTTGAGCTTTTTCATAACGGATTGCAAAAAACCACGGGTGTATTCCAGATCTTCTTCCAGTTTTTTGATTTCCTCGTCTGTATCCAGCAAATTATCCACCGGGATATAATACTCGGTAGTTCGCACCATAAAAGAAACGGCATTTTCCGGTTTGCCGGACACTTCTTCAATTTGAGCTATATTGGCCAGTTTCCGGACAATGGGATCGTATTTCGCAATATGTTCTCCGTTAACTTTAAGCAAAAGCATCTCTTTATAGGAAATTTCCTTATCTTTCCTGATGTTTCTTATCGATGTGATAATCTCCTTAAGCTTTTCAAAAGATTCCAGCAGTTCTGCATCATATGAGCCTTTGGCCGGAAGTTCGGAGATAACGATGCTTTCATCTGTTCCCCTTTCATCAATTAACTGCCATATTTCTTCGGTAATAAAAGGCATAATGGGGTGAAGCAATTCCATGAGCTTTTCAAAAAAGGAAAGTGTAGCATCATAGGTTTCTTTATCGATAGATTTTTGATAGGCGGGCTTAACGATCTCCAGGTACCAGGATGAAAAATCCTCCCAGAACAACCGGTAAAGATTCATTAATGCCTCGGAGAGTCTAAATTTGTTGAATTGATCATCCAGTTCCTCTATGGCTTTATTCAGCCGGTTACGGAACCATTCAACTGCCTCTCCGGAATGTTCCGGCTGATTGATACTTTCATCCACATTCCAGTTCTTCACCAAACGGAAAGCGTTCCATATCTTGTTGCCGAAATTTCTTCCCTGTTCGGTCAAACTTTCGTCGAATAGCAGATCGTTGCCGGCCGGAGAACAAAGCAACATGCCTACGCGCACCCCATCAGCACCATACTGATTAATTAAACGAAGCGGATCAGGCGAATTACCAAGGGATTTAGACATCTTCCGCCTTTGATTATCGCGGACTACACCGGTGAGATAGACATTGCCAAACGGCTTTTCCCCTCTGTATTCATATCCGGCCATGATCATTCTGGCCACCCAGAAAAAGAGAATTTCCGGTGCTGTAACCAAATCATCGGTCGGATAATAATAATTGATGTCCTCATTATCGGGGTTCCTGATACCATCGAATACGGAAATAGGCCACAACCAGGATGAAAACCAGGTATCCAGCACATCCGGGTCCTGCTCCAGATCATTGGCCGTTAATTCATTATTGCCTGTTTTTTCTCTGGCTTTTTTCAGTGCTTCCGCTTCATCCTCTGCAACCACATAATTGCCGTCAGGAAGGTAATATGCCGGAATACGCTGACCCCACCAAAGTTGTCTGGATATGCACCAATCCTTAATATTCTCCATCCAATGCTTGTAAATATTTTTAAACTTGGAAGGATGAAATCGTATGTTATCATTCATCACATTTTCCAAAGCCGGCTGTGCCATCTCCTTCATACGGCAAAACCATTGTGTGGAAAGCTTGGGTTCGATTACCGCATCCGTCCTCTCTGAAAAGCCGATATTATTGTTATAATCTTCTACCTTAACCAGATAACCTTCATTTTCCAGGTCTCTGACAAAGTTATCCCTGGCTTCAAAGCGATCCTCACCAATATGAATTTCGGCATTTTCATTCAAGGTACCGTCATCATTAAAAATATCAATGATTTTAAGGTTATGCCGAAGCCCTATTTCGTGGTCGTTTTCGTCATGAGCCGGAGTGATTTTCAGGGCACCCGAGCCAAACTCCATATCTACATAGTCATCCACTATTAAAGGAACCTTCCTGTTGATCACAGGAACGATGACTTCTTTGCCTTGCAGATGGGTATATCTGGTATCACCGGGATTTACACAAACAGCGGTATCACCGAGTATGGTCTCAGGCCGGGTGGTGGCAATTTCAATATATTCATCCGTTCCGGCTACAGGATAATTGATATAATATAGCTTTGACTGAACTTCTTTATAATTGACCTCTTCATCAGAAATGGCCGTTTTGGCCTGAGGATCCCAGTTAACCATACGGGCTCCCCTATAAACATAACCCTTTTCATAAAGATATATAAACACCTTGATGACACTTTCATACATGTCATCATCCATGGTAAACTTGGTACGGTTCCAGTCGCATGATGCACCTAATTTTTTTAACTGCTCAAGTATAATACCCCCATGTTTCTCTTTCCATTCCCACGCATGTTTCAGAAACTCTTCCCTGGTCAGGGAATATTTATCAATGCCTTCTTCCTTAAGCTTTGCAACTACTTTTGCCTCCGTAGCTATTGAGGCATGATCGGTTCCTGGCACCCAGCACGCATTTTTGCCATTCATCCTGGCACGCCGGATAAGAATATCCTGGATGGTATTGTTCAAAATATGTCCCATATGCAATACACCGGTTACATTTGGCGGAGGTATTACAATGGTATAGGGTTTGCGATCATCAGGTTCGGAATGGAAATACCCCTTTTCCATCCAATATTGGTACCATTTTTGTTCCACTTTCGAGGGATCATATTTCTTTGCAATATCCATAATTACAACAGGGTTATACATTCAAAAATCCCGTAAAATTATAAATTAATCACGAAACAAGCAGGTGTCCACAGAAGAAAGTTCTGAAAAAATCCTTTTAATATTATAAAACATATTGTAATTTCGTCCGTAAGAATATATTTGTACACATTAAAAATAAAAAATATGATGAAACAAGCAGTTATATCATTTTTACTGATTGTCTTTACTGCATCTTTAGGATTTGCTCAGAGCAACGATGGCCAGTCCGAAGAAGCAGGTTCCAAACCCGTCATTCAATTTGAAAACACCACACATGATTACGGAGAGATTGAATACAAAGGAGATGGCACATGCAGCTTTACATTTGAGAACGCAGGAGAAGAGCCTCTTTTATTAACCAAAGTAAAGGCTTCCTGTGGATGCACCACACCTTCATGGCCAAAAGAACCCATTAAACAAGGTGAAACTGATACCATCAAAGTAAAATACAATACCCGCATAAAAGGCAATTTTTCTAAATCCATACGAGTTTATTCCAATGCGGAAAATTCGCCCGTATTACTTCGATTAAAAGGAAAAGTAGCAAGCACAGGCACAGAAAGCAATAAATAAAACCAATCATTACATACACCCTATGCCAGATATTTCAAACAAAGCCAGACTGATGCCTGAATCTCCGATCAGGAAGCTGGTACCCTATGCAGAAGAAGCAAAAAAGAAAGGAAGAAAGGTTTACCATTTGAATATAGGTCAACCCGACATCTCAACTCCTGAAGAAGCTCTGGATGCAGTGAAAAACACAAATATCAAAGTGGTAGAATACACCCATTCTGCAGGCTATGAATCTTACAGAAAAAAACTGGCAGGGTATTATCAAAAACTGGGCATCAACACAGATCATACTGAAATGATGATCACCACGGGAGGCTCAGAAGCGCTGCTTTTTGCTTTCAATACATGTCTGAATCATGGAGACGAAGTGATCATACCCGAGCCTTTCTATGCCAACTACAATGGATTTGCCATAACATCCGGGGTGCAGGTAAAACCAGTCACCTCATCCATCCAATACGATTTTGCCCTCCCCTCCATTGAGGAATTTGAAAAAATGATTACAGAGAAAACCAAAGGGATTGTTATCTGTAATCCTAACAATCCAACCGGATATCTGTACTCTGAAGAGGAAATGCAAAACTTGAAAACCCTTGTGCAGCGGCACGATTTGTTCCTCTTTTCCGATGAAGTTTACCGTGAATTCTGTTATGATGGGAATACCCATATCTCCGCCATGCATCTGGAAGGAATCGAAAACAATGTAGTGCTGATAGATTCCGTATCCAAGAGATACAGCATGTGCGGTGCCAGAATCGGGGCACTGATATCAAAAAATAAAGATATTATTAACAATGCCATGAAGTTTGCCCAGGCCAGACTTTGTCCGCCTGCATTTGGTCAGATAGCGGGCGAGGCAGCTCTTGACGCCCCAAATGAATATTTCAATGAAGTTTACAACGAATACATCGAACGCA
The DNA here is from genome assembly GCA_046545815.1 of Bacteroidales bacterium. Lineage (GTDB taxonomy): Bacteria > Bacteroidota > Bacteroidia > Bacteroidales > UBA12077 > JAGXLC01. The sequence goes on along the minus strand of JBKGZA010000022.1, from coordinate 10,073 downwards.
GAAATTTCATGGTGGACGCACTGAACAAAATGGAAGGGGTTTACTCCCCATTGCCCAGGGGCGCTTTTTATACAGTGGTGCAACTGCCTGTTGATGATACCGAGCGATTTGCCCAATGGATGTTAAGCGATTTCCATCATAAAAACCAAACCGTGATGATCGCCCCTGCTTCAGGTTTCTATTCATCCCCAGGACTGGGAGAAGACGAAGCCCGGATTGCCTATGTGCTTAAAATTGAAGACCTGAAAAATGCAATGGAAACGCTTGAAGAAGCATTAAAAGCTTATCCGGGCAAAACAGTGCAACAATCCTTATCTGCAGAGAAAAACAGACAATAACATTGTCAGATTGTTGTTGGCAGGGATAATAAGTGATTAGCCTCTTCAACCGCTATTTTTATATTTCATTCCTGCAATATTTGATTCACGCTTAATTATTTTACCGAAAAAGCGCGGGAACCGAGACAATCACAGATCCAAATCACGTTTTGCCTTCTCCATTCCAGGCGGGTTCGCCAGAAAAACCACCAAAACTACTCCTGAAATCGCCAGATAAAGCCAGTTACCAGTCAAAAAATAAGACACTATGGCCAGTAGGGAAGGTGCCACCCAGAACAAATACCGTAAAATGAGACCCAGGCGGTACTCAGTCAGTTTTTTATCCAGAGTGGATCTTCCCCTGGCTTTACGGATGCTTTTCCTGTACAAGGTATTGGCTACGTGGATACCACCTGCTGTAAACAAAGGAACAACCAGTTCAAGAATTCTTTCATTCTCAACTTTCGGCTCAATAACTCTTTCAGTGCGTAAAAAAAGCACAATAAGCATTAAGATCAACTGGCCGAATATGAAGGAAATATAAAGCAGACTCAAAGATTTAAAATATTTGTCCGGTGACAATTTACTCATGTATGCCCTATCTTTCGTTTTACATCCTTCGGGCTAGCACCCCGAAGGTAAATAAGAACCATTATTTACCTATCCTTTTTTCTGTGAAGTCCTCATAAATAAGATATTGCTTCCGCTTGTTCATGAACTGTTTCAGGTCCGATTTCCAGCCGGCTCTTATGTCAGATATGGGTATTCCTTCTTTGAATTGTTCCAACAATTTATCACTGCCTGAAAGTTTCGTAAAATAGGAAGTAAAAAAATCATCCACACGGGTATTTTTATAGGCAAATTTAAGCCATGAGAGCCTGAAGCGGGGATTATTCAACAAAGAGTCAAGCGGATATTTTCTCAGATCAATTCCGTGGCATCTTTGACCTTTGTATTGGGGATTTTGGCTGGCACCTGGGATAGATCGCGGGGTGAATTCCATCGGGGCATTTTCCATTTCAGGATGCCCGAAAACCTGAAAAGGAAAATCGGTACCTCTGCCCACACTCACTACGGTGCCTTCAAACAGACAAAGCGAAGGATACAGGTAGATGCTTCTCATATTGGGCAAATTGGGGGAAGGTTTCACAGGAAGTTTGTATAAAGAATCATGGGTATAATTTTTACAGGGTATCCATTCATAATCACACCTGATGCCATCTTCCAACCATCCTTCGTTGTTGATCATTCTTGCCAGTTCGGCTATAGTCATCCCGTGCACTACAGGTATGGGATGCATTCCGACAAATGAACGAAATTCGGAGTCGAGCATGGGTCCGTCCACATAAAATCCATTGGGATTGGGCCGGTCCAGCACCATAAACTTTGTGCCTGTCTCTGCACATACCTCCATCATATAATGCATGGTAGAAATGTACGTATAAAAACGAACACCTACATCCTGAATATCAAACACTACGACATCCACATCCTCCAAATGTTCATGCTTCGGCTTCTTTCTGCTTCCATAAAGTGATACAACAGGCAAACCAGTTTTCTCATCCCGATAGCTCCTGACGTTCTCTCCCGCTCCGGCTTCTCCCCTGAATCCATGCTCCGGGCTAAATATCCGTTTTACATGAATCTCCTCGGTAAGCATGGTATCCACCAGATGCACCGAATCAACCAGAGAGGTATGATTGGCAACAACGGCCACATTTTTACCTTGTAACTCGGAGGTATACTCAGAAACCTGCTCAGCCCCGGTTACTATACCCTCGTTACTAACAGAATTTGAACTACAGGATAATATACCAACGAAAACAATGATTGAAATTGTTGTTAAATTAAGCATAATTGTTGTTTTTTGAAGGCATAAATATAAAAATTCTCAACCAAATTTATGGCCGTGCTTTCACTTTGTTATGAGAAACAAAAGACAAACAAGATAATTTTGATACATTTGCGGGAAACTTGATTTGGCATTGAATAGTGAGTTATACATAGCAAAGCGACTATATTCAGAGAAATCAGACGACAAAAAGGTTTCCAAACCAATCGTTTCCATTGCTGTTACAGGTATAGCCCTGGGGTTGGCCGTTATGATACTTTCGGTAGCAATCGTTACCGGGTTCAAATCGGAGATCAGAAAAAAAATCATTGGTTTTGGTTCCCACATACGCATTTTAAACCATGATACCAATACCTCCTTTGAGACCGTACCCGTTAACAGGGATCAGGATTTTTATCCGGGACTGGACTCCATTCCGGCAGTAGACCACATACAGGTTTTCTCTATAAAAGCCGGCATTCTCAAAACCAAAGACAATATAGAGGGAGCGGTTCTGAAAGGCGTTGATTCCGATTTTGACTGGAGCTTCTTCAGGAAAAACATCGTAAAAGGTAGGGTTTTCCAAATCTCTGATACATCATCCACAAATAGCATACTCATTTCAAAACATATTGCCAATCTTTTAGAACTGGACACCACCGATTTTGTAGGGATGTATTTCGTTGAAGACCCTCCGAGAATGCGCCGGTTCAAAGTTGCAGGAATTTATGATACAGGTTTGCAGGAATTAGACAAGCGCTACATTCTTGGAGACATCAAACATGTTCAAAAACTCAACAACTGGTCAGAGAATCAGGTAACAGGATTTGAAGTGCTGATTAAGCGGTTTGAAAAGATACCGGAGATGGCTTCTTATATCCGGGACAATTATACTTATCCGCTTCTGTCGGATGGTACAAAACTGAAGGTGGAAAGCATTACGGAAACACATCCCCAAATATTTGACTGGCTCAATGTAACCGACATCAACGTATGGGTCATCCTGATCCTCATGTTGGCAGTGGCTGGTTTCAATATGATTTCCGGTCTCCTGATTCTCATTCTGGAACGAACCAATATGATCGGTTTATTCAAAGCCATGGGGTCAAGAAACTGGAGCATTCGAAAAATCTTTCTTTACCTTTCTTCTTTTCTTATAGGGAAGGGACTTCTCTGGGGAAACCTGATCGGCATCACGCTTTGTTTGCTTCAAAAGGAATTCGGATGGGCCACACTGGATCCAGCCAGCTACTATCTCGATACAGTGCCGATAAACCTTAGCATCCTGCATGTGGTGCTGCTTAATTTAGGAAGCTTGATCGTCACAGTATTGATGCTGGTGATTCCCTCATATCTTATAGCCCGCATCAACCCGATCAAAACCATTCGATTCAATTAAATTTGAACAAATTGTTGCAAAAATCTATTATATTAATGAAATAAACCAAAATTCATGAATTATGAGAGGTGACAAGCTAGTTATCAAAGATCATCACATCAAGGCAGCCAGACAGGTGTCCGAAGTAATTTTACCCGAAATCAAGCAGACAGAAGGAAGATATGCCATCAGCATTGCCGGTGAATCGGGCAGCGGAAAATCAGAAACGGCTGAAAGCCTGAAGCAGGAGTTGGAAAAGCATGGAATAAAGTCTTTTATCTTCCAACAGGATGATTACTTTCATTATCCTCCGAAAAGCAACGCTAAGATGCGTGAAAAAGACATCAATCATGTTGGAACCTCTGAAGTCAAACTTGACCTGTTGGATAAAAATATTAAAGAGGCCCTTGAAGGGAAGAACAAAATTGAAAAGCCCCTCGTTTTTTTCGAAGAAGATAAAATAGAAAATGAAACGGTTAATCTGGAGGGCATAGAGGTAATTATTGCAGAGGGAACCTATACTACTGCCCTCAAAAATGTACATAAAAGAATTTTTATTGCAAGAAATTATTTTGACACCAAAGATACCAGAGCTGAACGAAGCCGTGAAAAACAGGATGAGTTCCTTGAGAAAATACTCAAAATCGAACATAACATTATAACCAAACAAAGCGAAAAAGCCGACTTAATCATTTCAAAGAATTATGAACTAAAAACTTAAAAAGATGACTCAGCAGAAAGATATCAGTCGTATTGCAATGCTTAGTACCCATGGCTATTTTGATCCTGTACCCCACCTTGGTCAAACCGATACAGGAGGCCAGGTGGTATATGTGCTGGAATTATCGAAAGCTCTTGGAAGAAAAGGTTATAAGGTAGACATCTATACCAGATGGTTCGATAAAAAAAGGAAACAAATAGATCCGGTACCCGGCCATCCCAATGTTCGGGTTATCAGGATACCAGCTGGTCCGTGGGAATTCATCCCAAAAGAATACATATATGATGTATTGCCTGAACTATCTAAAAATATGATTAACTTTATCAGGGAACAGGGCCTGGATTATGATCTGTTCCACGGGCATTATGTAGATGCAGGCATTGTAGCTCTGGATGTGGCTAAAGCATTCAATAAGCCGGTTTATTTTACCGCACATAGTTTGGGAGCCTGGAAAAAGGACCAGATGGGGGGAGACCCAAAAGAAATGGAGGAGAAATTCAACTTTGAAAAACGCATCAGTGAGGAATTGAGAATATTCAAATCCGCAAACGGTCAGACCGTAACCTCCAATTTGCAGAAAGAAAAGCTCAAAGAGTTGTATGATTACGATGCATCCAATATTAAAATCATCCCTCCGGGGGTAAACATTCATACCTATCACATTCCCACAGAAGACGAACAGAAAAAAGAAACCGATCTACCTGATAAATATATCTTCTGCTTAAGCAGGATTGACACCAACAAGGGTCATGATCTTTTATTATATGCTTTTGATCTGGTAAGAAAAGAAATAAACGACGTGCACCTGGTTATCGGGGGTGGATCCCCAAATCCAAAGCCCAGAGAAGAGTCGGTATTCAATAAGATGAAGGAAATCATCAGAGAAAGGGATATGGACCGGGTACATATTATTGGTTATGTTCCCGATGAAAAGCTGGTTCAATATTATCAGCGGGCGGAACTTTTTGTACTGCCCTCGATTTTTGAACCCTTTGGCATGACCTCACAGGAAGCAATGGCCTGCGGAACACCTGTAGTGGCGTCAAAATTCGGGGGAATCAAACAGGTAATCACCCATGAGAAAAACGGAATCCTTGTCAACCCGGAAGATTCAGAAGAATTTGCCAACGCAATCATCAAACTTCTAAAAGATGAGGATTACAGAGCCAAATTGGGAAGAGAAGCCAACAAGCTGATCTTGGAAGAATACAGCTGGGAAGCCATGGCTGACTATCACATCAATTTCTATAAGAAAAACTCCAACAATTTAAATATGTGATTGAATTGAACCGTTCCCCTGATTTTATGACGCCCAATTCAGCAGGTAGGGGAATTAATATAAGCATAAAAAGGATCAAAATGAATAAAGGGGCAATTTCGAAGATACGGAAATTGCCCCTTTGATAAAAATTGGAAATATCTGTTTTTAAATTTCAAAACGAACTAAGACTATAATAAGCCAGTAATTTAAGGACTTATGAAGTTCCATGACTATTATAAAAAGATCAGAAGTCTACTACTGGAAGGGGAATTACCGGGTAAACCCGCGCAATACAAGATGGCTCCCTTGACAAGACATCAGCCTAAAAGGACTGCAAACCGAGAAACCAGGCATGCCGGAGTCCTGCTTCTCATATATCCGGCCGGGTATGAATATTATACCATTTTTATAAGAAGAGCCTCTTATAACGGAGTCCACAGCGGACAAATCAGTTTACCGGGAGGTAAATACGAACCCCATGACAAAGATTTAATTACCACTGCACTGAGGGAGACCGAGGAAGAAATAGGGGTACCTGCAAATGAAATAGAAATAATGGGGAAGCTTACCCCTTTATATATTCCGGTAAGCGATTATTGTGTTCATCCTGTGGTTGGTGTTTTAAAATCGGAGCCCACCTTTAAAAAAGATTATAAAGAAGTGGAAGAGATATTTTCTGTCAAGCTGGATTCCCTGACAGCCCCGGAATGTTTAGTATCCTGTGGGAGCATTTATGAACACGAACGATACATCGAGGCCCCATACTTTCATTATGATAAAATTAAAATCTGGGGCGCTACTGCTATGATATTATCAGAATTTATTGTAGTTCATTGTAATGTAAGTAATCAAATTTTTGTAAAAAAAGGTTGACCCGGTTCTCTGATCTGAATTATAAATATGGCTTCCATGCCTGATGTGGTATACTTCAAAACGGGAATCGAAAAATATCGATATCTTCGGTTTTTAATTCCTATTCTTCTTCTATAATGTTCTTATAGTGCTCGTAGCGGTCCAATATCTGTTCTACATAGTTATAAGTCTCTATTCCCCTGGCGTAACCATAATAAACCACTTCATCCTTATAATATTCCGGATTCGATTTTTTCAGTATATATTCTTTAACATTTTCCCATTTATCGGGGCTGCCATCATATTTTTCCGTAAGTCTCCTGGCATCAAGCACATGCCCTAAGCCCACATTATATGAAGCAAGAACGAATTTTATCCGCTCCTCCTCATCTTTGATGCCTCTTTTATTAATCTGTTCCTCCAGCCATTTAAGAAAATTTACTCCTCCCCTGATATTTTGGCCTGGCGAAGACTTGTTGCTTACACCAAATCTTCTTATAACGGAAGGCATCAATTGCATCAGACCATAAGCCCCGGCCCATGACCGTGCTGTAGGACTAAACCGTGACTCCTGGAAAATCAGTGAAGCCAAAAGTCTCCAATCCCAGTCTAATTCCTCACTGTATTCTTTAATCAGGTCATCATATGGGGAAATTTTTCCGCTGCTTATCGCATAATAATCGCTCTTATGAATAGCAGCTGACTTTCTGTTTCTGAAATATTTATTATATATCACTGAATAATCAAGAGTTGACTTGTAATCTGTAAGCCAGTTATTCACTGCAGTCAAAAGAGAATCCGCCTGTTTAGGTACTGCCCAGGCCAGGTTCTGAGGAAAGCTAATGGCTGTTTCCACATCAAGAATGGGATAATAGGTAGCATTTACTTTAGCTACGTTTTCATCACAAACCGTATAATCTATTTCCCCTTGGGCTACAAGTGAGATAAGTTGTTCTTCAGAGAAATTTTCTTTTTCTATAATCCGTATACCTCCTCCGATTTCTTCGGAAAGATTTTTCAGACGGGTCACATATGAAGAGTTCGCCCTCACATAAATCACCTTGTTATTCAGCTCAAGTTGATTCCTTATAAGATGGCGTTCGATTTCTCTGTCGGACATTTGCTGCCAGTTTTCTGGCTTTCGCTGAACCAGAACCTGACGCGTCTGAGTATAAGGCACGGCAAAATCTATTCGTTTTTTTCTTGCCTCAGTCACGGTTAAATTGAATGCCAATATATCACTCTGTCCTTCTTCCATAAGTTGAAAGCTTTCTTCCAGTTCTTTGTTTACTTTGATCTCAAGTTCAACATTCAGATGACTGGCAAATTTCTTCAGTAATTCATACTGGAAACCCATGGGTTTTCCTCTATAAATAAAATAGTTGGTGGAATTGTAATCCGTTATCGCAGTCAATTTTCCTTCCTGCTTGATCTTCTCAAGCCGGTTTCCGGGTTGCTGTTCATCAGAAACCGATTGATCACAAGAGGGGAAAAAAATGAAAAGCAACAAAAGAGGTAAGAAAACTGCCCTTTTAAGAAAAATGTTATTATTTATCAAATTGATTGAATTTTTGATAACAACGATACAAACTTAACAGATTATTTGCTTAGTTAATTAAATCTGACAAAAAAATTAGTCATAAAATGTCCATGATAGTCCGAATTTTACCATCATGGGCGACATTGGATAAAACGGGGCGGTATAGTAATTTCTATTTTGAATAAAGCTGTTCAAATGATATAACTTACCAAAAACATTAACTCGTTTAACCCTGAAATTGGCAAAAAGATTAAACAACGGCGTATTCCCTATTTTCTCATTCCTTTGTCTGTGGTAAAGCCCCAGAGCGGGCATGTAATCATCTGCATAATAAGAAGGATAATAATACAATGACCATCCAAGCTGAGTATATAATTCCCCACCTGTGGTATTGAAATGAAATTTATGCCTGAAGGCCATTGTATGGTGCAGATAAAATCTTGGGATGCCAACTATATCATACTGATCGGTATACTGAAATACCAATTCATTTTTTGAATGAAATTTCCAAAACTGAAAATTTTTTCTAACTGAAGCGGAAAGCACTTCAAGATTACGGGAATATTGTGCAGGCTGTGAAAGTGTATCCAGATAGGTATAATTGTTAATTACTTCGGATTTCAATGAAAATCTGGTTTTTATGCTGTTTATGTAAAAATCTCCTTCAAGCCTGAGACTGCTTATCTTGGGAAGATCGTGATTCCATCTAAAGTAATTGGAATTATAGTATTGATAGAAATAATCAGGCTCATAGTATCTATAATCTGCATTAAGGTTCAGCTCATTGTTACCTAACGCCAGATTCAGCCCACCCTTCAGGTTAAAATCCCCTCCTTTGAAACCAAATAAGTGATACCTTCCCGCTGCATAGATACTGAACAGACTATCGGACCTGAATTCCCATCCAGCATTCACGGATAAATTATTGTAGTTGCGTGTTAAAAGTCTTCCATAATCTTTAGCTGTATCTGAAGTCTGATAAGGATACACATAGGAGTAACTGACAATATTGTAATCCATGCCTGCATTCACTGTCAGAAAATCATTTGAATATACGAGTTTGAAGCGGTTTCGGAGACTATTCTGTCTGGCACTGTCCCTGGTTATGGTTGAATCCATGTAAATTGGAAATTTACTATAATAGAGCCCTCCCGGACTTTCGTCTGAGTAGTTTTTTGCATTGTTTGAGTATGTCAGGCGATGATAGGCATAAAAACGGGTGGTATCTTTCTTTTCACTGATGGTTTCGTCTTTCGCTTCAGCTTGAAGCGTATCCTGCTGATGATCATTAATAGAAGGTCGTTCGGAATCATCTTTTTTAAGTGTATCTCCTGACTCTGAACGTGACTTCTGAAAAGTTTCGCGTTCATCTAGTTTTTGAAAAATACCCAGTTTAGAAAGACTTGTTTTCATTAGCGACAGTTTCTGAATAACATTAAATGACTGATCTTTAACAAGTGTTTTGGCATTCTCAAGATTTCCGGGGATGTATTGTTGATTCACCAGCTCAAAGTCCGCCTTATTCTGAATACCACCCAATTCATTATACATCACCTTATTGATATTCACATTGGCATACAAGGAATAGGCATTTTTTTCATAGCTGCCGAAAAAATTCATATAACGACCCCTGAGGCTACGATCATTTTCATAAAATTTCTGCGAGCCTATTAAATTCACTTCCAACCCGAAATTCAAGGCTTCGCTTACATTCTGTGTATGTTTCACCCACAAACGTGCCTCGGTATCCCTTTCTCCTCCCGAAGCAAACTTAAGAAAGGTAAAAGGGGTTTGGGTTCTATAATAATAGGTATTATTATTATCTCTGAAATAATCCCTGTAAGGCTCTGAGAATAAAAACGATGTATTTTTTCTCTTGAACAACAGGTTATATTGGATCGGTGAACCAAGACTTCCAAGGTTGATGTTGCCCAGCCCGGGGTTAAAAATATGGCTGTTGTAAAGATTGGTATCAATTGGACGACGAAGAGTCTGCCCTATAGAATCCACGTACCAGGAATAAATTCGGGAAGATTGGGTAGTATCTTCCTGGTCTTGCGCGAATATAAGGTTTATTGTAAAAAGTAGAAGCGCACAGGCTAAAATAAATTTTTTCATAGGGGATAAAAATAAAAAAAAGTCCCGTCGGGCCAAAGTGGCGAGACGGGACTTT
>JBKGZA010000021.1:0-27183 GCA_046545815.1 Bacteroidales bacterium | reverse complement strand
GATCACTTCCACAAGCCTCTCCATCTCCATCGGTGCCTGTGGCCTTGTAACACGGTAAACCGGAACGGCCTGTGCCATCTTGTTCAGTTCGGTGAAATGCACCGGCCGGTTGCGGTCCGTCACAAACTGAAAGCGGAACGTCTGGTTTTTCAGCGCGTTGAACTTTTCCGTGCCCTTCAGTTGCTCCGTTTTATATCCCTCCTTGTTGTGCACATGGAGTATGAATATTTTTCCAAGGCTTGCCGGATCGTCATGAAATGCCTCTTCCACGCGGTAACCGTATTTCTCCAGGGGATCCCGCAGTTTGGTCCCGCCTTCTGCCGAAAAATCCACATGCTCCATCACGTCCTTCCACAGCTTGATAAAAGGAAACGAAGGATAAACCCATACCTTCCCTTCAAGGGGTTTTACCACGCTGATATCATCCGACAGAAGGTAAAAATCATTTTTCAGGAAAGTGGCTGTAAGGCTGGATTTCCCGACTCCGCTGCGGCCGCATAGCAAAAAGCTCTGCCCATCCTCATCTATCAGGGCGCTGGCATGGAAGGGCACCATCCCCTTTTGATGCAGCAGGGCACTGAAGACCACCCCCAGCAGAAACAGCCTTACCTCCTGGAAGGTGCTGCCATTGCGTTTCTCGATGCGGATGGAATTGCCGTCGGCCACATAGTAGCGGGCCACATTGTCCACATTCAGAAGAAATTCATTGTCGTTAAGCTGAAAGCGTACGCCTTCCCGAACGGGATTGTCAATCTGCCGGGGTGTCTCGGCAAGGGTGATCATCACATCGGGAGCACCGAAAGCGGCCTGCTGCATCTCGGTGATCTCAAAATCCGACTGGATATTCAAACCAAATGCCCTATATTTGAATGGTACCTTGTTTTGCATGTTCTTACCGGATGCTTTGAGAATTAATCAGATGCAAAGGTAAGGAAAATTTTGGGAATGATGCGAAGGGCGGAGAGCAAAGAGCAAAGAGTCAAATTGTGGCCTCGGGCTATGAATATCAGAATATTCTGGAAAATTTTGCCAACTGCTTCCTGCCAACTGCTAACTTATTAAAAGAAGGCTGAGGCGGAGGCAATGATTGATTGATTGATTGATTGAAATGAAATGAAATCAAAAGTTGATGCTTAGGCAATTATTGAATGACTGAATGCCTATATGATACAATGTTCTGGGGAATTGCCAACTGCTTTTTGCCAACTGCCAACTAAATTATAAGCCATGAGTTCTATAGCGGGAATTTACAAAAGAAACGATGCTACTGTTCAGGAAAGTGAGTTGAAGTCCATGCTGGATTCCCTGCACCACTAGGATGCCGACGGCAGAGCCCAGCTTACCGAGGGTGCCATGGGGTTGGGGCATCTGATGCTTTACAATACACCGGAATCTAAATACGAGCAACTGCCTTACCGTGATCCCGGTACCGGTATGATCATCACTGCCGACGCACGCATCGACAACAGGCAGGAGCTGGCTGATAAGCTGGGGATGGATATTGAAACAGACAAGCCCGTCCCCGACAGCCTGCTCATACTCGAGACCTATAAACAATACGGCACGGCATGTCCGGAACACCTGGTGGGTGCCTTTGCCTTTGCCATCTGGGATCCTCATGAAAACCAGCTTTTTTGTGCCCGCGACCACATGGGGTTCAAGCCCTTTTACTACTTCTGCAATGACACCCTTTGCCTTTTTTCTACGGAAATCAAGGGCATTAAAGCCCATCCGGGGATTTCTCCCGCCATCAACGAGGGGTTTGTTGCCGATGCCTTGTCGACGTTGAAATCAGAAAAGCACCAGACCTTCTACAAAGAAATATTCCGTTTACCGCCGGGCCATTATATGAACGTCACCTCTGAAAAGACTGATATCCGGCGTTACTGGTATCTGAACCCTTCCTTTGAGCTGAAAAGGTCATCCGAAGAAGCGTATATAAAACTCTTCCTTGAAACACTGGAAGAAGCGGTTCGATGCCGGCTGCGTTCTGCTTATCCGGTCGGTGCAGAGCTGAGCGGAGGCATTGATTCTTCTGCTATTGTTGGCATTGCTGCGCGGGAAGGAGATATCAGAACCTTCTCTCATGCCCTTCCCGGTTGGGCCAGAGATACATATTTCCCCTACGATGATGAAACGAAGCATGGACGTAAAGTGATTAATTACCACAACATCAGAGACCATTTTTTTATTACCGGAGAAAAGGAGGGTATTCTGGAGCCGCTGAGGCAGGGGCTTGGTTTGCACGAAAGGGTGATGCAAGGCACGCTGAGCGCCGTTTTTAAACCCCTCTACCGGAAAGTGGAAGAGGAAAACTGCCGGACACTGCTCTCCGGCTACGGAGGCGACGAGATGGTCACCTCTCCCGGGCCGGGCTATATGGAAGAGCTGGCCGAATCATTGCGATTCGGAAAGCTGCTGAAAGAGTTGTATCAAAAGAACAAAAACAAAGGCAAGGGCAAACAACTTCTGAGCATCGCCAAGCAGGCTGCCAGGCATACTATTTATGGGGCCCTCCAAAGATTTCAGCCAGCCTACAGAACACCCCGCTGGGCCCACGATATCTACCATGCCCTGGCCATCAACCCGGCATTCTTTGAAGAAATGAACCTGAAGCAACGGTTCTACAGCAAAAAGAAACTGCCTGCCGGCGGGAGTGTTCGCATGCGCCAGTTCCGCAGGATCAATTATGATTACATGCCCCAGCGGCTGGAATATTGTGCCATACAAGCTCAGACACACAAGATCGAATACCGCTACCCACTTCTGGACAAGCACCTGGTAGAGTTTTACCTGAGCCTGCCTTCTTACATGAAGTTTCGGAATGGTTACGGCCGCTATATTTTGAGACAAGCCACTGAAGGCATCCTTCCTCCGGAAATCCGGTGGCGCACCGATAAAACCGGCGTGGTGGTGCCCTCCATCTTTCTGCGGTGGAAGCAGGATGAGGAGAAGATCCGCCGGCTCATCCTGCGGGCCAAAGAAAGCAACATCAGACATTACATCGACTACGACAAAATGCTGGAGATGCTGGACAAAATCGTTCACCGCGACAAGGATTCCAAAGAGCGGATCAATCCCCAGGCTTTTCAGAGTGCAGTGATGCTGCTGTTATACCAACTGGGAGAGTAAGTTTTCTCAGGATAAGCCTGAAAAAAAGCGCTATGTGGAAGAAACACTGTTTAGATTAAGTTTGAACAACATGTTGGTTCAGGTTGCGCTTTAAGCGCCTAAAAGTTTAATGCGGCAGGGATGGCTTTACAGAAGGGGTTTCAGTAATAAAAAGGCCGAAAAAACATATCCGTCGATTCCCTCAGATAAATGCTTACTTTTCCCGCGGGTGTTCTCCTTTCTGTGTAGAGATACCGGCATAAAGGCTTTGGACAATGCCGGAGAATACGAAGCCTTCCCTTTTTTCAGGTTCTTCCTGGAAGAAAACCGCGCCTGTCTTACAGATCAATATCACCTCCTTATAAATCTCCTGAAATTCCCGGTGAGCTTTCCCGGATGGCTGACGAGCCTTTTCCCTGAGTTGCTTCTGTATCTGGTTTGCTCGCTGGAAAATGCCGGCATATTCAATGACTCTGTCGATAAGCGGGGGGTTGGTTCCCTGTCCGGTGATCAGTCTCCTAAGCCCGTAATTCATACCTGATTTAAAGAAAAACAACAGATTGACAAGGCTCTGCTGATCATGGGATATGACATGGGCAAAATAACGGTCGTACCCAAGATAATTCAGAATAGCATCGGCCTCCTCCTTACTGAAATTCATCTCAATCTGCCACTTAATGAACGCCAAATCCCTCCGGGTTGTCGGTCTGATCTCCATAATCCTTTCGTTAGACTTTCTCAGATCATCCGGGTACTCCACTCCCAGGTGATTCTTCATGGCATTTTCAATACGATCGGCAAAAAATTCTGCAAAATCGGGGGTCCAGTAGGAACGTATATAGGAAAGCTCATTCACATATTTTTTGAAACTTTGGACCGCTATTGCGGCTGCCAATAGCATATCGATGTGTTCGTATTTATATTTTACCATAATTATTATGCTTTAAGCTTAAAAGTAACGAATGAAAAAAGCCAATGTATCCGGGACACAATATACAAAATAAATAATCAGCCAGGCCGCATGATTTCAATCGGGATAAAATCTATTCCACCTCTTCTTCCGGCATTTCCTCCTCTGGCTCACCTTTGAGGTATTTGAAGACAACGCCGTAGGAGCGCATAATGCGCCTCTGGCTGGCTTTGTCCATTTTCCTGAGAAAATACCTCAAATCGGCCATTACATCGGATATCAGTTCGTCCGCTTTGGCCCGGAGTTCTTCAACACCTTCCTGGGTACGGTCATATTCACGGTCAGCAACCGAGATGTCCGCTCTTTCTGCCCGGGCTTTCTCCAGGGCTTCATTCAGTTCCTGTGCCGAAGGATTTTGCATAGCCGGATAGCCGTCTTGCACTGCTTTTGCATCCCCACCAACCATCTTGGCTGCCATGGCATACCATTCATCATAGGTTGTGGGCCTGGGCGTAAGTCCGTCAAGGGGCAGCTCATAATAAGCCAATACCTGTGCAGGCTGTCCCAGACGATTCACACGTCGTCTCAGAACCTCCCACATATCGCGCATACAAGCCTCCATTTTTCCAAAAGCTTCCGAGCTTTCCTGAACTTCCCTCGAACGCCTGCCCAGTAAAGCATTAATACTGTAAATACGTTCTTCAAATACCGGAACAAACTTGGTTAGACCGTCGTAGGTCTCCCTGCTGATATAATAACTTCCGGTATCAAAATCATTACCGGCTGTTGTTACGGCATGTTTGATAAACTCCAAACGTGCCATGTCATTGGTGGGTAACTGTAGTATAGGCATAAGCATAAAGATGAAAAGTATAAAATTGGATCCATATAAAAACTTCTCTAAAAATAAGAATAAATCCCAGACAATGCCAACCCTGGTGCTCAATTGTTAATAAAATGTTCATAACTTTTCAGGTGATTCTTTGTTTGCCTTTGAGATCAACAAACTAAGAAGTTCCTGAGAAAATGCATTCCGGAGAAGGACCTGGCTTGTTAGTGAAACGATGTTATTCTGGACTTGTCAAAGTCTTAAACTAACTACAGTGACGAATTTCTGATGTAGTGGAAATCCTTCATGAATGCCGACAAAGTCATGTAGCCACAGAGAAAGTATACCAGAAATTCAGTGAACCGTTATTACAGCAGGACAAACCCATAACCAACCACGGCAATACATTTCTGCTGCAGGAAAAGTTATCCCGGAGAAAAGCGAAGGACTTCAGCAGCAAGAGAACTCCATCCTCAATAAAAGTGATGCATGTGTGCTGCAGCAGAATCAATTCATGGACGAGAGGATGCCTTTCTACAGCCGCAGCATAGCATAGGGAAAGTTAAAGAGGCCTTTTTGCTTGCAGCAATCCCGTTGATTCTTCCGGCAATGTATTCCAGCCACGGCAGAAGCCTCAGTAAAGAGCTGTATATATTGCAGTCCGGGAGCGCTTCATGCATTTTTCAGCACCCCTGAAGGGAGCGCTGAAGGGAGGATATACACCAATTTACCCAGAAGGGACATTTACGGTGCATTTAATATATCACTCTCAGAAGGGGATAATTCACTGCCGGGACTTCAGTATCCAGCTATACAGAAGCCTCATACATTATGTCATGCTCTAAATAGAAATCACCGGAAAGGTATATCCTTCTTCACTAAAATGTGCCAAAAACTTTGGCAATACTGCCTTCAGGTTTTTCTCCGCCTTTGCAGAATCATGAAACACCACTATTGACCCCGGGCGGACGGCACCCAAAAGATGTTGCAAGATGGAAAGGGATGAACGGTGGGGATCATAATCCCGGCTCAGGACATCCCACATGATGATTTGGTAATCCTTAACCAGACGTTTCAGCTGCGAGGGACGGAAAGAACCGTGTGGAGGACGGAACAACGGTGAATCAATCAGGCGGGCAGCATGATCAACATCCTCAAAATAGCTGCTGTTACGGGCAGTCATACCGGAGAAATGGCTGTAAGTATGATTGCCTACGGCATGGCCCCTTTTAAGCACCTCCTTATACTGTAAAGGAAACTGCTCTACCCGGCGACCCAGGCAAAAAAATGTGGCCCGGGCATCATATCGCTCCAGCACATCAATTATCCAGGGGGTAATGTCCGGTGTGGGCCCGTCATCAAAAGTGAGGTACAAATGCTTCGCATCTCCGCCAAAATGCCAGGTTACCTGCCGGATACATCTTGCTGCCAGTCTGTAAAGGTTCAAAATTACCAGTTTATCAGTTGCTGGTTCTGCTGTAAGAATTTCATGTATTGATCAAAGTCAGTCAGTATTTCTTCACTCAGGTCTTTGTCCCCGTGACTTTCAGTGATATCCGACAGCCTTTTCAGGGAGACCATTGTACGCCGTATATCATCGGGAAACTGCGCAGCCACCTGTCCGATATCCACATAATACTCCATCTTCTGATTCAGGTTTCTGCGCAAAATCCCAAGGTGCTTCCTGGCTTTCTCCCTTTCACCGGTCTTGTAATAATTCCGGATAAATGAAGTGCTAAAATACCCGTAATGCACATTCTCATCGGATATCTTTTCCATACAGCGATCCATAACCTTCACTGCAGAATCCTGCTTTCCTTCCCGAATCAGGGCATCAGCCAGCCGCCCGAACTGATTCCTGAAATTGATGAGCATCCTACGGTTATCTTCATTCAGATACACATCCGGGTCCTCAATGTTCCCCCATTTAAATTTGTTCATCAGCACATCATACATAACATCCGTATTGACCTCACCGGGCTGCTGATCATCTGTGGATTCAGCCCGGACGGGTGCCAGGTGATAGGCCAGACCTTCCACCCGGAAATACTTGTCCAGATTGAAATACTTATCACTTCCCACGGTCACCGCAAAATGAAGGGGTCTCTCCCAGTTGTTGGTCGCCAGCAGGTCGAGTATACACAATCCGTCTTTCATCAGATAATTCCTGTTAATCTCCCAGCTCATCTCAGGTACAATATTGTCCTTCTCACTTGCCGGTACAATTCCTTCACGGATCACCCCTTCCTTATCCACTTCCAGTTTAAATTTGGTAGAAGGGATATAATTGATCTGTTCTTCTCTGTTGAAGGGAGACTGAACTTTGGTCTGTTCACTTTCATTGGCCACAAAATCAATCACCCGGTCAATTGACACCCGGTCTTCCAGCCGGTTGTAAATAGGCAACGCCTCACGGGAACCTTCCCCAAGCTGCTCACTGGTATGGGTTAAGGGCAACGGATCAGAGTCATAAGCCTTCCGGGTCATCTGTTCAAGATACCATCCGGCACGCAGGTAACTCAGGTTGGCTACACGCACGTCGGTGCGCACGCCTTCCACCTCCTGGGCATACCAGAGCGGATAGGTGTCGTTATCGCCGTTGGTGAACAATATGCCGTTTTCACGGCAAGAGTTCAGGTAATTGAAGGCAAAATCACGGGTGGTATATCGCCCCGAGCGATCGTGATCGTCCCAGTTCTCAGAGGCCATCAGCAGGGGTACAGGTAGCAGAATCAATATACTCACCAGGGCATCTGCCCGTGCCGGAAGGTGCTTCCTGAGGTAATCCCATACAGCCAGTACGCTGAGCCCAATCCAAATGGCATAGGCATAAAAGGAGCCGGCATAGGCATAATCCCGCTCACGTGGCTGGTGGGGAGTTTGGTTCAGGTAATAGACAATGGCAAGGCCCGTAAAAATAAACAACACCAATACCACCCCAAAGCCTTTATCGTTCTTCTTAGCCTGATACCAAAGGCCAATCACCCCGAGCAGGAAGGGCAACATATAATACTTGTTGTTGGCGGGATTGTCTTTCAAATAATCGGGCAATTGTTCCTGGGAGCCAAGCCTGGGATTATCAACAAAGGGGATCCCGGATATCCAGTTACCCTGCTTCACATCGCCGTGGCCCTGAATGTCATTTTGTCTTCCCGAAAAATTCCACATAAAATACCTCAGATACATATGACCCACCTGATATCTGAAGAAGAATTCCAGGTTGCTGGCTATACTGGGCACGGTTCGCTGCTCCTGTTCTCCCCTGGAATTTCTGACTGATACACTTCGTCCGCTGATGTTGGCCCAGGATTTGTAATCATCGATATGCTGCGACCGGGTGCTGTACATTCTTGGAAAGAAACCCGTAAAGCGCGAATCGTATTCCGTCTCCGTCCTATGATCCACCACTTCATACCTCCCGTCAACCTGATCATATACAGGGGCACCCTGCTTCTGCTCCTTTACGGGAGCATTGAAATACTGCCCGTAAAACAACGGTCGGTCTCCATATTGCTCCCTGTTCAAATAGCTCAGCAGATTGAATATGGTCTCAGGATCGTTCTGGTCCATAGGCGGATCGGCTATGGAACGGATCATGACGGTAGCATAAGAAGAATAGCCGATCAGTATAAAGGTAAGCCCCAAAAGAATGCTATTCAAAAGGTATTTCCTGTATTTATGGGTATAATAGAGGCCAAAGGATATCAGTCCGACCAGCAGAACAATATAAAATATCACCCCGGAATGGAAAGGGAAGCCAAAACCATTTACAAACAACAATTCAAAAACAGTACCGGCTTTCACAATCCCGGGCACCAGCGCATACACCAAGACACCCAGTATGCCGAATGAAATCAGCAATGCAGCCACAAATCCCTGCAAAGTAACCTTATACTTCTTGAAGTAGTAAACCAGTACAATGGCTGGAATAGCCAGCAGGTTGAGCAAATGGACGCCTATAGACAGGCCCATCAGATAAGCGATGAGAATGACCCACCGGTTGGATTGGAGTTTGTGTGCTTCGTTCTCCCACTTTAGAATGGCCCAGAAGACGATGGCAGTAAACAGGGAAGATGTGGCATATACTTCAGCTTCAACGGCTGAAAACCAGAAAGTATCGGTGAAAGCATATACCATGGCGCCCAGAAAACCACTCCCCAGTATGGCGATGATGTTGGAAACGCTATAGCTGTTTTGGTCTTTTATGAGGATCTTTGCGGCCAGGTGGGTAATGGTCCAGAAAAGGAACATAATGGTAAAGGCACTGGCCAAAGCAGATAAACTGTTCATCATCACAGCTGCATTTTCGGCCTCTCCTCCTAAAACGGTGAAAAACCGGCCGAGAAGCATAAAGAAAGGGGCACCGGGTGGATGGCCCACTTCAAGTTTCCAGGCTGTAGCTATAAACTCCCCGCAATCCCAGAAGCTGGCCGTGGGTTCAATGGTGGAGAGGTATACCACGGCAGCAATGGCAAAACTGATCCATCCGATTAACAGATTGTAAAATTTATATGATCTCATTTTCTTTTGGTTTTCAAACTTTCTTATTTTTCGGCGTAAAAATTTATAGGTATCTAAATAAACAATAAATTTTTATCTTTAAAAACTCAAATGGACCTATTTATGCGCTTGATTGTATTGTCATTGTTTCTGCCCATATTGCCTTTTACAGCCTTCACTCAGAACCTGCCCGAGCAATTGGGACCCCCTTCTCCCCCTGTTGATACCCCCTCCCTGTTTCTTTCCATCGACAACACAAATTTTTTTAAAAACAATGAATTTGACAACGATTATGTCGCGGGATATTCGAAACCCGGATTTTTCATCAATCCATCGTTAGTTTGGGTTATATCAGACGATACCCAAATGGGAGGCGGAATAAATCTTTTGAAATACTTCGGAGAAGGGGGCTTTAATCAGGTAAGACCCATATTTTACCTGCAACATCGACTTTGGAACGGGATTGATCTGCGAATGGGATCCATAAAAAGCACCCGCCATCACAACCTCATCGATCCCCTATATCACTATGAACGCTTTCTGGATGAAAACACGGAGAACGGCCTCCAGTTTCTTATTGACAAGCCTTTTGTCCGTGCCGACGTATGGCTCAACTGGAAAAATTTCATTACCCATGGAGATGATTCCCGGGAAATATTTGAAACGGGCATCTCGTCGGAATGGCCATTGTATGCGAAGCATCAGGATTTCAATATAAATTTTCCACTCCAGGCCATATTTGAGCATAAAGGAGGCCAAATTGACCACTCGGGCAAACCCGTTTCCACATTGGCCAACTTTGCAGCGGGTCCTTCCTTAGAGCTTGATCTGGCTTCCGGTATTCTGACTTCTCTGGAGTGGGAAACCATGTATGTAGGATACCGGTACCTTTCTCCCGGAGACATTCGGAACATTCAAAAAGGCCATGGCCTGATGTCGGCATTATCAGTGAATATGCAATCGTTCCAATGCCGGTTCATCTGGTGGGATGCCAAGCGATTTTTTTCATTTGCAGGCAATCCAATGTATCAGACCTATTCCATCCGAAAGGAGCTTTTTGTCGGTGAAAAAAGGGAGCTTTTAGTTGGAAAACTAAGATACACGCGGAAATACCAGGATCTGCACTTTATATTCAACCTGGACACCTACTGGAGCCCCCCTGATCATCAAATGGATTACGGGTTCGGGATCTACCTGTTGCTGAACACAGATCTGTTTCTGAAAAAGGTGAATAAAAGAAGGAATGGGCATTAATTCCGGGGAATCAAACAGGACGTGCTCCACCGGCCTCCCAATTCTTGAGCAGATATCTCCAGGGCTTGTTTTTCCAATAATCTCCGGCATAATCAATACCAACCCGTGGTTTTTTTATTATCTCCCGGTTGTTAACCACTGCATCTCCAATCCATATACGGCTTGAGGTCACCAGGTCTTCTCCGTTGAAACTGCGGTCAATGCCAAGGGCCCTTGTAAGCCGGCCGGGTCCGTTGATGTCTTCTATACCCCGAATTAATAGTGCCTGCGGCTCTTCCGTCTGACCGGTAACGACATTGAGCATCCAGTGCATCCCGTAAACCAAATAAACGTAAAGCAGGCCGCCCCGGTGAAACATGACCTCATTCCTTTTGGTCCGGCCCCTGCTTACATGGCAGCCTTTATCTTCCCTTCCCCTGTAAATCTCTACTTCGGTTATGGCATGGTGATATTGTTCATTGTTATGATTAACAATAAGGGGCTTGCCCAGTATCTCTGCTGCTATATCCAGCACATCTCTCGTATAAAAAGCTCTTTCCAGTCTTTTTGCAGCCATAATGCCGAAATTGACTTAATATTGAATTTTGTCGTCTTTACCCTTCCATTTCTTCAGTACCTCATAGGCCTCACTCCTCAGCATCTGTATGGTTTGTATGCTTCTCCGCTGAAAAGGTTTTTGTATTTCCTTATATATAAAAGAATCATCAAAACCTGCATCTTTGGCATCCTCTCTTTCTGCAGCAAAATAAACTCCATCCAGGCGGGCCCAATATATGGCCCCAAGACACATCGGACAGGGTTCACAGGAGGAATAAAGCACACTTCCGCTCAGGTCAAAATTTTTCAGATAGCTGGCAGCCTTACGAATTGCGTTGATCTCGGCATGGGCTGTGGGATCATTGAAAGGGGTAACGGTATTGCCTGCCCTGGCAATGATCTCATCATCTTTTACAATAACCGCACCGAACGGTCCACCTCCTTCTTCCATATTTTCCTCAGAAATCCTTATGGCTATTCGTATATAATCTTCATGGCTCATTTTATACGCTTTGTTGTTTTTATGTGGATTTTTCAACACAAAAAAAGAAAATCCTCCGGTTTTATAAACGCAGGATCAGGAATATTAATTTTACAGTCCGCAACCAATCAGATAGGAATAGGATTTTACCCATAAATTATTTGTTGATAATGTTGTTAATTTTCTTAAAATAATATTATTTTTGCATCCCGCTAAATTGTTAGCGAAGTTATAATTGATTAGGAACTAAAAACTTATTATAAAAAGTGGATACGAATAGTTATAAAACGGTTTCCGTCAAAGAGAAAGATGTAAACAAAGAATGGATCCTGGTAGATGCCAAGAATGAAGTGCTTGGCAGGCTGGCTTCGCAGGTTGCAAAAATCATAAGGGGCAAACACAAGCCCAGTTTTACCCCCCACGTAGACTGCGGGGATAAAGTGATCGTGATCAATGCCGAACATGTTCGTTTAACCGGAAAAAAATGGACTGCCAAGCAATACGTTCATTATTCCGGATACCCCGGCGGAAAAAGGGTGAGAACACCGAAGGATCTCATGGAAAGGGATCCAAGGAAAATTATTGAAAAGGCTGTACAGGGTATGTTGCCTAAAAACAAGCTGGGAAATAAACTAAAAAACCATTTATTTGTTTACGCGGGTGAAGAGCATCCGCATGAAGCACAAAAACCGGGAAAAATCAATTTAACAGAAATTAAATAGGTATCATGGAAAGAATCAATACCATAGGCAGAAGAAAAGAATCAATAGCACGGATTTACTTATCGGAAGGCAAAGGTAACATCAATATCAACGACAGGGATTACAAAGAATATTTCCCTACCGCTTATTTGAGGTCTGTTGTGGAGCATCCTCTTCAGCTTATCGAAAGCATGGGTAAATACGACATAAAAGTCAATTTACAGGGTGGAGGAATCAGGGGCCAGGCAGAAGCCCTGAAATTAGCAATAGCCAGGGCACTTGTCAAGGCAGACCCCTCAAGCAAGGATACGCTCAAAGCCAACAGGTTATTTACCCGTGATGCACGTGCCGTTGAACGTAAGAAGCCCGGACGGCCCAAAGCTCGTAAAAAGACTCAGTTCAGCAAACGATAACTATTCCATAATATCCGTTTAGTATCTAAATTGCCGGGACTTCCGCTGTTAGCGGGACTACCCGGCAATTGATCAAACAGAATGTAAACGTTAAAACAATAAATCATGTCTCAAGCAACATTTGATGAATTACTGGAAGCGGGTGTACATTTCGGTCACCTGAAGAGAAAGTGGAATCCCAAGATGGCACCCTACATTTTCATGGAGCGAAACGGCATCCATGTGATAGATCTGCAAAAGACCTCTATCAAGCTTAACGAAGCGCTCGGCGCCCTCAGGCAAATCGCCAAAGCAGGAAAACAGATACTTTTTGTAGCTACCAAGAAGCAGGCCAAAGAGATTGTAGCCGAAAAGGTGAAACCTACCGGCATGCCATATATTACTGAGCGCTGGCCAGGCGGCTTGCTTACTAACTTTCCCACCATCAAACGTACCATTAAGAAAATGGCTACCATTGACAAGCGGTTTGCCGACGGCACTTACGACAAACTGGCCAAAAGAGAACGATTACAAATTCAGCGTCAAAGGGCCAAGCTGGAAAAAACATTCGGTAGTATTACCAACATGGGGCGTCCTCCCTCAGCTATCTTTATCGTGGACGTGACCAAAGAACACATTGCCGTGCGTGAGGCTCAGCGGCTGAATATACCTATTTTCGCCATGGTGGATACCAATTCAGATCCCCATCAGGTTGACTTCCCCATACCGGCCAATGATGATGCTTCAAAGTCAATCTCATATATTGTTGGGAAAGCCACGGAAGCCATCATGGAAGGCCTGGAAGAAAAGAAAATGGAGAAGGAAAAAGAAGGGGCTGAAGCCAAAGAAAAGAAAGGCGCCAAAAAAGAAGCCAAGGAAGAAGCAGGGGAAAAGAAAAAAACCAGAGCACGTAAAGCCAGCAGGGCAAGAAAAGCATCTGCCAAAAAGGAAAGTCAGGAAGAGCAAGCTGAAGGGGAAGGTGAAAGAGCTAAAACCTCAGAGGAAGGCTCTGGAAAGGAAGGATCCACCCAGCCCGAACAGGTAGAGGCAGAAAATAAACAATCTGAACAAACTGAAGAGCAAAAAGACAATCAATCCGAAGAAAACAATCAATAAATCGTCAAACCATTTAAATCACATTTAATAAAATGGCCAATATCACTGCAAATGAGGTTAATAAACTGAGAAAGCAAACCGGCGCCGGCATGATGGATTGCAAAAAGGCTCTGACCGAAGCCGACGGCGACTTTGACAAAGCAATAGAAATCATACGTGAAAAAGGCCAGGCAGTGGCCAAGAAACGTTCTGACCGGGAAGCTTCGGAAGGCGTTGTTTTCGCCAAAACAACCCAGGATGAAAAGAAAGGATTCATCATTTCCTTGAACTGCGAAACGGATTTCGTTGCCAAAAATGATGACTTCATTAAACTGGCCACTCAAATCATAGATGGTGCAGTTGAAAAACAGCCCAACAACCTTGATGAGCTCAGGGAACTTCAGGTAAACGGAAAAAGCGTGGAAGAAACCATCAATTACTATACGGGTATCATTGGTGAAAAACTGGAGTTATCCTATTACGATTACCTTGAAGCCCCGAAGGTCACCTCATACATCCACATGGACAACAAGCTGGCCTCACTGGTAGGATTAAACAAGGAAAATGTAGACCAGCAGGTAGCAAAGGATATTGCCATGCAGGTAGCAGCCATGGACCCGGTTGCTGTGGATAAAGACAACGTTCCAAAGGAAGTGGTGGATAAAGAATATGAAATCGGTAAGAAGCAGGCCCAGTCCGAAGGCAAGCCTGAAAACATCCTGGATAAGATCGCCAAAGGTAAGGTTGAAAAATTCATGAAAGAAAATACGCTTCTGAATCAGGAATTCATAAGAGACAGCAAAAAAACGGTAAGACAATATCTCCAGGAACAGGATAAAGAATTGACTGTGGTAGGCTTTAAACACTATTCACTGAAACAATAATATCTGTTCAGAGTTAAGGGATAGAATGAGAGAGGACTGTGTATACCATGGTTCTCTCTTTTTTATTATTTTATGACCCGATTATATTAACCAATAAGTCCATGTCGAAAAATAACGAACACCAACTGGATGAAATAATGAATCAGGTGTTAAACTGTACCAGTTGTCCATTGCATAAGCACAGATTTAATGCGGTTTTTGGAGTAGGGCCCTATGATTCGCCTGTATTCATTATAGGAGAAGCGCCGGGAGCTAAGGAAGATGAAGCGGGAGAACCCTTTGTGGGGAAGGCAGGAAAACTGCTTGATGAACTGCTTGAAAAATACGGATTATCCAGACAAAAAAACGTTTTCATCAGCAACATTGTTAAATGCAGACCGCCCAAAAATCGTGTACCGGCAAAAAAAGAAGTACACACTTGCTTTCCTTACCTTGAAAAGCAAATTGACCTGATCAATCCTGCAATACTGATCTTACTGGGCGCCACAGCACTGAAGTCGTTCACCGGTTCAACCGAAAAAATAACCGGCCTCAGAGGAAAATGCTGGAAAAAAAATGGCCGGCAGATTATGCCGACCTATCATCCTGCAGCGGTTTTCAGAAATCCTGCCTACCGGCAGTTTATTGAAAAGGATATAAAAACCCTTGCAGAAAAATATCATGCTTTATACTCTTAAACCAAGGGGAACCCAATCAAATTCCGGGCTTCGGGATGTGTTATCAATCATCGATGATCAGCATAGCATCACCGTAGGCTCCAAACCTGTAATTTTCTCTGATGGCTTCATGGTAAGCTTCAAAAACTTTTCCGTAACCCCCGAATGCCGTGACCATCATCAAAGGTATGGAAAGGGGCAGATGAAAATTGGATACCATCATATTGGGAATCTTTACCTTATAAGGTGGAAAGATAAATTTGTTGGTCCATCCCTCATAAGGCTTAACCCTTAAGTCAGTGGAAACGGAGGATTCCATAGTTCTCAGCACCGTCGTGCCCGCGGCGCACACATTCCTTTTGTTGTCTTTCGCCTCATTAATCTTTGAAGCAGCTTCCTCTGAAATGTATATCTTTTCCGAATCCATTTTATGTTTGGTCAGATCCTCTACATCTACATTGTTAAAATTGCCAAGCCCCACATGCAGTGTTATCTCAGCAAAATTAACCCCTACGATCTCCAGCCGTTTGATGAGCTCGCGGCTGAAATGCATGCCGGCTGTAGGTGCTGCCACTGCACCCTCATGCCTGGCAAAAAGGGTTTGATACCGCTGCTCATCCTCAGGCTCAACCTTTCGTTTAATGAATTTTGGAAGGGGAGTTTCTCCAAGTTTATAAAGTGTCCTTTTGAATTCTTCATATTTTCCGTCAAACAGAAACCTCAATGTTCTGCCTCTAGATGTGGTATTATCAATCACTTCAGCTACAAGAGTTTCTCCGTTTTCTTCATTTCCAAAGTAAAGTTTATTCCCTATACGGATCTTCCTCGCAGGGTCGACCAAAACATCCCACAGACGTTGCTCTTTATTCAACTCTCTCAAAAGAAAGACTTCAATCTTGGCTCCGGTTTTTTCCTTATTGCCGTATAAACGAGCTGGGAATACTTTGGTGTTGTTTAAAACAATTACATCGTGCTCGTTGAAATATTCTACGATTTCTTTAAAAATTCTGTGTTCAATTTTGCCGGAGTTCCTGTGCAGGACCATCAACCTTGATTCATCCCTGTTTTTTGCCGGATAAAGTGCAATCAGTTCCTCCGGTAAATTATACTTAAACTGCGATAATTTCATCTATTTCTAATGTTTATATGATTTAACATTGTGGCCCCCTTATACGTAATAATTCCCGACTTGTTACAAAAATCTTATCTTTTGTTCAAATTTTTCCAAAGAAAATGCATCTCCCAGATGATAGTTTCCTATACGTGTGCGTTTTAAACCAACAATATGTGCTCCCGTATGCAATGCGTTCCCTATGTCCCGGGCCAACGCTCTTATGTAAGTGCCTTTGCCGCAATTCACCCTCAGCGTCATTAAAGGCCAATCATAATGCAAAATTTCCATATTCCAAATTTTTACCCTGCTGGAGTTCAGCTTTACTTCTTCACCTTTCCGTGCCGCCTTATAGGCCCTTCTTCCTTTGACATTTTTGGCGGAAAACTGAGGCGGTATCTGATCAATTGCTCCGATAAACTGATTCAGGGTAAGCTTTACTCTTTCTAGGGGTACATATGATAACGAATATTCATGATCAAACATTGTTTCAAGATCAAAAGAAGGGGTTGTTTTTCCGAATTCCAATGTGGTGATATACTCCTTGTCTTCATCCTGAATGGACTCCAGTACCTTTGTTTGCTTCCCGGTTCCAAGCACCATCAATCCTTCGGCCAGCGGATCAAGGGTCCCTGCATGCCCTACCTTGACACTCCTGCGGGTATTCCATCTGAACCGAATGTTTTTCTCAATAAGTGCTTTAGCTTTCTTCACAACATCAAATGATGTCCAGAACAACGGTTTATCAAACAACAAAATCCTTCCTTCAACAATATCCTGCAAATCTTTCAATTCATTATCTGCCATAGGCATTTGCTTTTACCCAAGAAGAATTGCTGCCAAACCGATCAAAAGGCAATAAAAGGCAAAATAAATAAGTTTTCCCCGGTTCACAATTTTGATCATCCACTTACACGCAAATAGTCCCGATACGAATGCCGCAACAAAACCCAATACCAATGGTAAAACATCTACATCCCCTGTGGCAGAGTAATTATGATCCATCAGGTCTTTAACATTTGCGCCTATTATGGGCAGCAAAACCATTAGAAAGGAAAAACGAGTGACCTCTTCCCTTCTTCCGCCAAGCATCAATCCGGTAGAAATGGTGGCCCCGGAACGTGAGATTCCCGGTAATACAGCCAGGACCTGCGAAATTCCTATAATAAACGCATGAAAAAAGGAAATATTTTTTGTCTTCGAACGGAAAAAGTAGGAAAACATCAAAAGTGCGGCTGTAATCAACAACATTGAGCCCACAAACACCAGATCTCCTGTAAAAAAGCGTTCAATTTCCTCTTCAAACAGCAATCCAATGACCACTACCGGAATCATTGAAAAAACCAGCTTGCTGATATACACGGTGGAATCATTCCATTCCAGGCGGAATAAATCACTGAGGAGGTTAAATATATCTTTTCTGAAAACCACAAGGATACTCAGCACAGTGGCACCATGAACAATAATAGTGAAAGTCAGGCTCATCTGAACATCGGAATGCAACAATGCCTTGCCGATTTCAAGATGCCCGCTGCTGCTGATGGGCAAAAACTCGGTAAATCCCTGTACAATACCAAGGATAATCGATTCAATCCAGCTCATTCAGGGCAGTTTTAGGATTGTTTTTCCTCTTTGTCTTCTTTGGGTTTCTTCATGATGGCATAAATCTCAAATGCAAAACCAAGAAGAACAAAAATAGGTGCCAGGATGATCCTTCGAAAGCTAAAAATTTCCGGATTAAACTGATCCGGGCTTTCAGCCTTGCCCCCTACCATTAGCAAAAATCCAATTACAATTATAACTGCACCAATAATTAGAAGTTTGTAATTTTCTCTGGTAAAAACCAGCTGGTCCGTTGGATTCTGCTTCTTTTTCTTTGTCATAGGTTAATTTTTTTTCTGTTTATCAATAATATAATCTGTCGGGATTCATTTTTAAATATTTATTGACTGCTATATAGTTGGAAATCCAGCTGATAAGAATTCCTGTCAGCAACACACCTCCGAATAAAAGGGTCACAATTTCCACATCCTGCAAGCTGATGATATTTGAGAATTCATCCTGGAGCAAATAGATGACTCCGGCAAGAAGAGCCATAGCAATAACAGAGCCATAAATACCATGTAAAATGCCCCTGAGGATAAAAGGCCTTCGAATAAATCCCCGTGTGGCTCCAACAAGTTGCATGGTATTGATTGTAAATCGCTTGGAATAGATTGACAAGCGGATGGTATTATGGATCAATGTAAGGGCAATGAGAAAAAGAAATCCGCTGAAAACCAACAAAATTAGCCCTATCTTCTGAATGTTTTGATTGATAAGCTCTACCAACGATTTCTGGTAAAATACTTCTTTAATTTCATCGTATTGCTGCAGGTCATTCTTGATATTACGGATCCCTTCCGGATTCGCATACCGGGCATGCAGGTGCACATCAATCGAAGCAAGAAGGGGATTGTATCCCAGAAAATCCACAAAATCTTCTCCCAGTTCTTTTTTAAGTTCCCGGGCGGCTTCCTCTTGCGTTACATATTTGGTTGATTTGACATATTGTTTGGTATCCAGCATTTTTTGCAGACGGATGACCTCCACCTCTTTCACATCTTCTTTTAAAATGAGAGAAAACCCGATATTTTCTTTTACATAATCGGATATCTTTTTGGCATTTAAAACCAACAAACCCACAACCCCCAACAAAAAAAGCACCAGGGCAATACTAACCACTGACGTCATATACGAACTGCGGAGTCTTCTCCTGGTTATTTTCGCTTCTTTTCTGGCCATAGAACTCCTGCTAAAAACTTGCTAATATAAAAATAATAAAATAAATTTACTCATATAGCATCCATTTGGTTTTTTAAATAATCTCCAAACTACTATTTTTGCATAAAAATTCAAAATTGGAAGGACTGGTTGTTAAATCAACAGGAAGCTGGTATTATGTCAGGGATGCCAATGGAGAAATCTGGGCGTGCAAGATTAAGGGTAAATTCCGCATTAAAGGCATCAAGACCACCAACCCTGTGGCTGTAGGTGATCGTGTGGAATTCAGGCCCATTCAGGAGGGAGAAAGAGAAGGTTTGATTACCCAGCTATATGAACGCAAAAATTACATCATCCGTAAAGCCACAAAATTATCCCGTGAAAGCCATATCATTGCCAGCAATATTGATCAGGCTATAGTTATGGCCACACTGGCCTATCCGGAAACCTATACCCTGTTTATTGATCGTTTCCTCGTAACCGCAGAAGCCTACAGGATACCTGCAAAAATCATCTTTAACAAAATTGATCTCTACGATGAGCCCCTGATGGAAAAACTCAATAACCTGATGCAGTTATACAATGATGCCGGTTACGAATGTTTTAAAATTTCGGTAGCCAGAGAAGAAAACCTTGAATCTGTAAAAAACCTGCTTAAGGATAAATTCAGTGTCATTTCAGGCAATTCGGGTGTGGGTAAATCTACACTGATCAATAAGCTCAAGCCGGGAGCAAACCTTAAGACTGCCCGAATTTCCAATTATCACAAAGCAGGAAAACACTGCACCACCTTTGCTGAGATGATTGATCTCCCTTTTGGCGGCTCAATAATTGATACGCCCGGAATTAAGGGCTTTGGATTGGTGGATATGGATAAAGAAGAAATCTACCATTACTTTCCTGAAATCTTTAACGCTTCCTTTGGATGCAAATTTCATAACTGTACACATACCCATGAACCCGGCTGTCATGTAAAAGAACTGGTAAAAAAGGGCGAGATAAACGAAACCCGTTATAAAAATTATCTCAGGATTGTGGAAGACAATGAAGAGAAATACCGTTAATGCCTCCTAAGAAAACTTCTGTCAAACCTCACGGGCTGTTGATCAATTAATGCTGTAAAACAGACAATTTCTTTGCATAATTTCCGTATTTTGTAGAAGAATAATAATACGATACGGGTTTGTCTGGGTATAAAAACAAAAAATCATCCAAGCAGATACGCATATTGCTTGCTGAAGATGAACAGATCTACCAAAAGATCATCGAGCGTTATATACACTCGTTTGATTTTGAGGTGACCATTGTGGAAGATGGTAACCAATGCATTCTTGAAGCAGAAGCCGATAAGTATGACATCATATTAATGGATATCGTGATGCCCGGGAAAAATGGCATTGAAGCAGCGATGGAACTCCGCAAAAGAGGAATAAAAACACCGATTATTGCAGTCACCTCCGGCGCATGGGCTGAAGAAAAGATAAAATCCATTAACTCGGGTATGAATGATTTTATTGCCAAACCCTTCCATGCCAAAAAGCTGGCCAAGAAAATAGCCTATTGGACGAAATATCAGGGGTTATCTGCCTGATCTTTACGAGGTCGCAAAAAATCGGTGAATCTTTTCATACTTCTCTCCAAAGCATACTGGAAACCCTTTACTGCCTCTTCATCAATCACCGGACCCATAAATTTTTCTTAATCGAAAATATGTGCAAAGATATTTTATATACTGATAACCAAAATAATAATAAATAAAGAAAAAATTTGGTGCATCAAAAACAATTGAATAATTTTGCCCTTCCGTTAAGGTTTATTTAAATGCCTGAATGGCGGAATTGGTAGACGCGCTGGTCTCAAAAACCAGTGGGCTTTTGCCCGTGTCGGTTCGAATCCGACTTCAGGCACACTGGGTATTTAACCGGTAATATTTTTATACACTACACCAACATGTAAGCAGATGGATATCACCCACTTCTCACCTTTACATCCTTATAAGAATAAACAGGCCATTTTTGACCAAAGGTACATTGAGATGGCCAGGATATGGGCTAAAAATTCCTACTGCCAAAGGAGACAGGTGGGGGCTTTAATGGTTAAGGGAAAGATGATCATCTCGGATGGATATAACGGTACCCCTTCAGGTTTTGAAAATGTGTGTGAAGATGAAGAGGGAAACACAAAACCATACGTGCTGCATGCTGAAGCCAATGCAATCACAAAAGTGGCGAAGTCCAACAATAGCAGTGAAAATGCAACGTTATATGTAACAACATCTCCTTGTCTGGAATGTGCAAAACTGATCATTCAATCCGGCATCATAAGAGTTGTTTATACGGACAGAAAAGAATCCAACGATGGTATACCATTATTGGAAAGAGCCAACATTGAAGTAGTTCAAATTGTAGTATAAAGAAAAGACCATGAAATTAAACCATAAAACGCTCAAACTTTACCTTCCGATTATACTGTCAGTCGCATTAATAGCGGGCATATTGCTGGGAATTTTACTTGGGGGTAATAGGCCGGGAAAGAAGACTTATGTTTACAACCATCCCAATAAACTCAATAGTGTCCTCAACTATATACAAAAAAATTATGTGGATTCAGTGTCAGAAAAAGAAATTCAGGAGACTGCCATTCCCGCTATACTGAAAGATCTTGACCCGCATTCAGTATATATTCCGGCTGAAGACTTAGAAAACGTCAATGAACCGTTAAAGGGGAACTTCGAAGGCATAGGGATTCAGTTCAGCATGCAGGAAGATACCCTGGTAGTAATTAGTGTTATCAGCGGGGGACCTTCGGAAAAAGTAGGGTTGCATCCAGGCGATAGAATCATAAAGGTGAACGATACCACTATTGCAGGGGTAAATATGTCGACCAACAAAATCGTAAGCATGCTTAAAGGAGAACAAGGTTCCAAAGTGGACGTTACCGTGGATCGAGGGAGCTCTGCCACACCTCTTGAATTTACCATTACCCGGGATGAAATTCCACTTTATAGTGTTGACGTTTCCTATATGCTCAATCCTGCAACAGGATATATTAAAATAGACCGCTTTGCAAAATCCACCCACCAGGAATTCACCAATTCAATTAAAAAACTAAAGGAAAACGCCCTGGAAAAGGTTATTATTGACCTGAGGGGAAACAGCGGAGGTTTTCTCAAAGCGGCCACCAATATTGCAGATGAATTTCTGGAAGACGGAAAACTCATTGTTTATACCCAGGGCCGGAATTCTGTCAAAAATGAAATTCACTCAACTTCAAGAGGTATTTGCGAGGATTTGGATGTTGCTGTATTAATTGATGAATGGTCTGCCTCGGCGAGTGAAATTATTGCGGGTGCCATTCAGGACAACGACAGGGGCATTGTCGTAGGGAGAAGGTCATTTGGCAAGGGCCTTGTTCAGGAACAGAACCGTTTATCCGATGGTTCAGCCATACGCCTTACCGTTGCCAGATATTATACTCCAACCGGCCGGTGCATTCAAAGACCTTATGAAAACGGAAGGGAGCAATATTATAACGACCTGAATGAACGGTTTAATCACGGTGAATTTTTTAATGTCGATAGTATAGAGCTTGCCGACTCTCTAAAATATGAAACCCCGAAGGGGGACATCGTTTATGGTGGAGGCGGCATTATGCCCGATTATTTTGTCCCTGTGGATACCTCTTATCATTCACCCCTTTTCAACAGGGTCACCAACGAAGGACTTATTTATAGCTTTGCCTTCAGATTTGCAGACAATCATCGCTCAGACCTCACTTCTTTGGATGAGCCAAAGGATATAAACCAATACCTGGAAAACAACAACATCTATTCCCAATTCCTGGATTATGTTTTTGATATGGGTGTTCCTAGAGACATAGAAGGCATCAAGAAATCCAAAAAAATAATCAATACAAGGCTTAAAGCTTATATAGCAAGGAATATAATGGAGAATGAAGGCTTTTACCCGATAATCCGGGAAGTGGACGAAACCCTGGAAAAAGCCTTTAATCTGCTGGAGGAAGGCAAAAAATCTTAATTCACTAAACGAAGATATCCTCTTTTTTAGTCCGGTTTATTGCTTTTTTATGAACGCTTTGATCACATCCAATGATTTTTGCTTTTCTTCAATGAAGCCCATGTGTCCTGAATGTTCCAGTGCAACCAGTTCGCCTTTTCCCGGCAATTCTATTTTCGGAATAACCGTATCATAATCGATAAAATTGTCCTTTTTACCAGCTATTAAAAGGAAAGGTTTTTCTGTATGCTTCACCAGTGATGATCTGTCCGGGCGTTTCATCATGCCTTTCAGATTGGCAATAATCCCTTCTTCAGGGGCTTTCAAAGCGAAGCCCTGAGCCCGTTCCACCTGCCCGGCAAAAGCATTAATGTTATCTTCGGCAAATGTTTTGGGAATATGAGTCCGGCATATCTCTTCTTTCTTTCCATTTTTGATGTTCTCAATGGCTTTCTGTCGGTTTTCTTTTACCTGGGCACTATCGGGGAAGGGATGGGAATGAAACAGCGAGAAACGTTTCAACTTCTCAGGATACAGGTCGGCAAAGGCCAGGGTTACATATCCCCCCATTGAATGCCCGATCATCGTACAGGAAAATATTTGATTCTCTTCAAGCAAAGCATTGGCAACTTCAGCCAACAACTCCATATCGTGAGTTTCCTGTATTACTTCAGATTTTCCGTGACCCGGCAGATCCATTCTGATTACCTTGTAATCGCCAGCCAATGCTTCAGCAAATTCATCCCATATCTCAAGCGTTTCCAGATAACCATGAACCAAAAACAGGGGCTCTCCTTCGCCCTGAATGACATAATTTATCCTTTTATCTTTAAATTTTGTTTCTTCCATATCTTATGGTTTTACTATTAAACAGATTAGACCGAAAAAATATAATGCAAATTATCGAATAAACAATAATTTTTCTACATGGGTTTTTGACCCGTCTTTAGTGGTCAGAAATATCAGGTATATCCCACTCCCAACCCGCCGGCCAGAGAAGTCCTTTCCATTCCAGGTAGCCTGTCCTCCTTCGGCCATCGTCTCATATACGAGGTTTCCGTTTATGTCAGTAATTTTCACATTCACATTTCTGACCAGATTGGTAATGGTTATCATTCCTTGGTAATCACGGGGAACTGGGTTGGGAAAAGCATAAGTATCCCTGAATGTTTCTTTTCCTAAGGAAGAACTGCTCCTATAGGAAACCATACCCCGGCTCGTGCCAATAAAAACTTCCCCCTTATCATTGATTGCCACGGACTGGAGGGTGTCCGTCAAAAGCGGACTGTCTGAAGCGGTAAAATGATGTATCATCTCCTGTTCATTTGGGTTATAGGCAAAAATCCCCGCAGTTTTTGTAGCAAACCAGATCTGATTAGCAGGTCCAACGGCAATATCAGTAACCCTATTGTCGCGGAGCATAAAATGGGTATAACCCTTTTCCGTAATACGAAGCCGGTTGGGCTGATAGGTATCTTCTTCAAATACGTTGGCCGGGTCATAATCAACACCAATTCCCTCATCAGTGGCTATCCAAATATTCCCCTCCTTGTCCTGCTGAATGGCATAAATTCTTTTGGCATAAGATTTACCATTAAAATCTTTCGGCTCGATTATCTTAATCCGGTCATCGGAGGGATCAGAGGGGCTGCCCCGGTCATCAATGACAAAAAGATAAGGAGAATTATAAAGAAAGCCCCATTTGTAACCATGGTCTGTAGCCATCAACCTCACTGGTAGTTTGTTCTGCAGGGCTTCGTATTCAAAAGTTTTCCATTCGCCACCGGATCCCATAAACTTAACTGGATTTTCGCTTCCATGGTTCAACATCCAGAGGTGTCCACTGCGGTCGTATGTGAGGCCATAAACTACTTCGCCCTGATTTTCAGTTGCTTCCAGGGTGCTGTTTTCCTTATTGAATTGATGAGTGGAGGCCTTCCCCATATTTATCCTGAGAAGTCCCTGCCCCCAGGTGCCTATAGACAATTGATCTGGATGTTCAGGATCAATTGCAACATCCACAAAGCTATGATATGGCGAAAACAGCATACTATTCCATTGCTGATTGGAAAACTTCTGAATAATTCCATTCTTTTTCAAAGGACTCATTTGTTCATCATAGGCACCGGGAACGGACAGAATTTGTTCACGCATGCTCACCATTTCAAATGCATGATCTGTCGTGGGTCCATCAGGAAAAATGCTTTCTTCCGAATTACCGGTGAGCCGTATGAGCCCTGCATGGCCATCCCCAATCCATAAATTCCCTGCAGAACCATAGAACAAGGAGGTGGGTCGGGAGGAATAAGAAGCATATTCAACAATCTCCTTCAAAAAGGTTAAATCCGAATGATAAATCCGTATCTTATCCGACAAAACCACATAAAATTGATCCGGGGTAGCATTCAATGTCCTGACCTTGCCCTCAAGAAGCAAACCAGAATTGTTTAAATCATTCATATAATATACATGTGCATCTGCTCCCTCTTCTTTTACAGCCATCAGGATATACTTGCCGAATGCTTCCACATGCTTCACTTTCCTCGTATAATCTGGGAACGCAGTAACCCGTTCCCAGCTATCCGGATTATATAATTCAGAGTTACTGATATCTGCATAAAACAGTCCTTTGTCTGTTGCCGCATAATAGTACTGCTCATCGTAATCCACATCATTTACATTCAAGACTTTTTCCAAACCAGGCTGATAGGTCTCCGAAAATTCACCTCTTTCCATATCAAATACTGCAATTCCAAAAGGGCAACTCAATAGCGCCATTTTTTGTCTGAACGTTATAGAGGTGATCTTTCTCTCTCTATTGTGGGCATGATCTTTAAGATGGGGATAATTTGTGACTTCACCGTCCTTTAGAACATCCAGATTGCCGTTATGATAACCAATCAGTAAGGCTTGCTGATCCACAGACCAGGCAATGGAAGAAATTCCTGCATCACTCAAACCTTTTACCTTATCGAAGGTTTCCGTGCTGTTGTAATTTTTGTTGTAAATCAGTATACCTGACTGGGAGGCAGCAAAAATTTTATCCTCTGAACCCGTTACAGCCTGGATTGAATCATAGGAAAGATGGGCACGCCATTTACCTACCGGAATCTGGGCAAAAACCGGAGCAAAAGACAATAAATAAAACAACAAAACAGGAAGAATGGAACGCCCAGCATTTTTCATGTCAATTGGTTCTCTCTATTATATTAAAGATTCAGGTGCCTGGAAAGGTAATCGGTCAGTTTATTAATGGCCCGGCTTCTGTGGCTTATTTTGTTCTTTAACTCCATGGGCATCTCAGCAAATGTCTGATCATACCCATCTGGTAAAAATATCGGATCGTAGCCGAATCCCTCGCTGCCCCTTTTCTCATGAAGAATCTGGCCGTTTACTGCTCCGTCAAACCGCTTTTCCTCACCACCTGTGATCAATGAAATCACACATCTGAAGCGGGCTCTTCTATCGGATTTACCTTCCAGTTTCCTGAGAACTTTGTCCATATTGGCCTGGGGATTTTTATCCGCACCGGCATATCTTGCGGAATACACACCGGGCTCCCCATTCAGGGCATCTATTTCCAGTCCTGTATCATCGGCGAAACAATTTTTCCCATATCTCCCATAAATAAAACTGGCCTTTTCATGAGCATTTCCTTCCAATGTGTTTTGGTTCTCCGGTATATCACCCTGGAAATTAATATCTTTTAAGCTCAGAACCTTTATTTCTTCAGGCAACAGTACCTGAATTTCTCTTGCCTTGTGCGGATTGTTTGTAGCAAATATCAATTCCATAAGCTTATTGGTTTTTAGCTCCCAAATCTAATAAGATAATCAACCTGATTGGTAAAAAATTTCAAATTTCCCACGACCTCTTACCTGTAATTGAATCATAACAGAAAAGGTTTAGTGGTTTTATATACTAATAACGGTAACTCTTATAC
>JBKGZA010000020.1:0-27614 GCA_046545815.1 Bacteroidales bacterium | reverse complement strand
CTCCTGAGCAGTGTTTTGCGCTACATCAATCTTGTTTTGCAGGATGTCACTGATGCTCTGTTTTGTTAACCGTGACATTTCACCCGGATGCGGTGTTAACAGTGTAGGAGCCTTTCGGGTTTTGATGCAGGCGGTATCCTGTGCCACGGCGGTTATACCGTCTCCGTCAATAAGAACAGGTTTTTTGATTTCAGCCACCAGTTCCCTTACCAACTGCTGGGTTTCTTCATTCAGGGATAAACCCGGACCGATAACCACCATATCGTTTTTTTCGGAAAATTCCAGAAGCTGCTCCTTGTTTTCTTTACTGATGCTGCCGGTTTCTGTGCCTTTCTGCGGCACAAAAATGATTTCACTTCCTTTATTCCCGATAAATTCCGAAATGCTTTCAGGGGTGGCCAGAAACGAAAGCCCACCGCCTGCTTTCAGAAAGGATAATGCCGAGAAATAGGGGGCTCCCAGGTAATTGGAAGAACCTGCAATGAATAGCACCTTACCGTAATCTCCCTTATGGGTGTCTCTTTTCCTGAGCGGAAGCGGCTGGGGATCGTTGGTGGACATGTTGAGTTCTTCAGAATCATAAAGGGAAGGAGGGAAGGAGATGTGAGTGACATACAGTTTGCCTCCCCGCTCAAACCCGGGATAAAGCAGATTTCCTGCTTTGGGAAGCCCGAATGTGGTTGTATGATCGGCATTCACTGCTGTACCCATGACCTGACCGGTATCTCCGTTAACCCCTGAGGGAATGTCTATGCTGAATACGGTCTTGTTGGCCGAATTGATCAGCTCAATGGCTTCCCTGTATTTTCCTTCAACTTCCCGGTCGATGCCGGTGCCAAAAATGGCATCTATTAATGCATCGGCATTCTGAACCGTTTCTTTTACCTCAGAGCCATCTTTCCAGTCAATCATCCTGAGCTGGAGCTTTTCTGCAATATCCAGGTTTTGTTTGGCTGCCCCTTTGAATTTGGCACGATCACCCAACATAATGACACTCACTTCAGCACCGTTGGAATGGAGCTTTCTGGCGACTACCAGCCCATCGCCGCCGTTGTTTCCGGATCCGCAGAAAATAGCAAAGTGCTTCCTTTCAATGGCAAAATTTTTCAGAATGGTGAAATAAGCTGCATGCCCGGCATTTTCCATTAGGAGCTCCTGGACTATTCCATATTCTTCCATAGCCCGGTAGTCAATATCTCTCATTTCATTGATGCTGCATATTTTCATAAGCTAATATTTTGTCATTGTCACATTGTAAATTTAACTAATATTATCATTCTCACAGTACCTTACCGGTCAAATTCTTGCTTTTTTTGGCAAAACTATTAAGCAATAGGCTCGGGACACTGTCCTGACGGTAATAATATTTATAAAATGCTTTCAGGATACTGTCCTGACGGTACCAATATATATAAAGTGCTTTCAGGACACTGTCTGGAAAAGTAAATCACTATTCAATATCTTCGATAGCAATAGGAGAAAAATCATTATTTTTGTATATCAGTCTCATGTAAGTGTAAGGAATGAACCAAAAACCATTATATCATGAAACCATCCCATTTATGCGTCAGTGCTTTGGCCGGTACGCTTGTTTTTAGCGTATTTGGCTGCGATCAGAGGAAACCTCATGAAAAAGAGCGTCCGAACATTCTTTTCTGTATGGCAGATGATGCTTCCTATCCCCACATGAGTGCCTATGGCTGCGAGTGGGTGGAGACTCCCGGTTTCGACCGGGTGGCCGAAAACGGCATCCTTTTCAACAACGCTTATGTAAACAATGCCAAGAGTGCTCCCTGCCGGTCTATCCTGCTTACAGGCCGGCATTCCTGGCAACTGGAAGAGGCGGCCAACCATGTGCCTTATTTTCCCGAAAAATTCAAAACTTATGCGGAGGTACTCTCCGACAGCGGCTATTTCGTGGGCCATACCGGTAAGGGTTGGGCTCCGGGTGATCCTGGCGAGGTCAACGGAGAACCACGTCATCTTGCCGGAACTCCATATCAGTCGAAAACCACCGAGCCTCCGGCATCCTACATTTCCAATACCGATTATGCCGGTAACTTCCGGGATTTTCTCGATGAACGCACCGGTGACCAGCCTTTCTGTTTCTGGTATGGAGGCTATGAGCCTCACCGGGCCTATGAGTTTGGCGCTGGGGTGAATAAAGCCGGGAAGCAATTGTCCGATATAGATGAGGTATATGATTTCTGGCCTGACAATGATTCGGTGAGAAAAGACATGCTGGATTATGCTTACGAGATTGAATATTTTGACAAGCACCTACGTCAGATGCTAACCTTGCTGGAAATGCGGGGAGAACTGGAAAATACCCTGGTGGTGGTTACCGCTGATAACGGTATGCCGTTCCCCCGGATTAAAGGTCAGGTCTATGAACCTTCCAATCACATGCCGCTGGCCATTATGTGGGCCGATGGCATTGTGAATCCCGGCCGGGAGGTGGACGATTTCGTGAGTTTCATTGACTTTGCTCCAACCTTCCTCGAGCTGGCCGGTATAAATCCTGTGGAATCGGGTATGGAACCCATCGAGGGGGAGAGTCTGACCGATATTCTCTATTCAAAAAAGTCGGGTATCGTTGATACCACCCGAAATTACGCCCTGATAGGTAAGGAGCGGCACGATGTGGGCCGCCCGGATGACAATAGCTATCCTGTAAGGGGAATTGTCACTGACGAGTATCTGTACCTGAGAAATTTTGAACCTTCCCGCTGGCCTGCCGGACCACCGGTAACAGGTTACCTGAACTGCGACGGCAGTCCCACGAAAACTGTCGTGCTCGATCGCCGGGGTGAGTCAGAGCCTCACGACTACTGGGAGCTTTGCTTCGGCAAGCGGCCCGGGGAGGAGCTATATAACATACAGAAGGATCCCGGTTGTATGAATAACCTGGCCGATGATCCGGAATTTGAAGATATAAAGAGGCGGTTGCGGGAACAATTGGTCAGTGATCTAGAATCTCAGGGCGATCCCAGGATGAGCGGAAACGGGGATGTTTTTGATCAGT
Organism: Bacteroidales bacterium; assembly: GCA_046545815.1. Taxonomy (GTDB): domain Bacteria; phylum Bacteroidota; class Bacteroidia; order Bacteroidales; family UBA12077; genus JAGXLC01. The sequence continues at coordinate 24,589 of JBKGZA010000020.1, read as the reverse complement.
ATGAATATGCCGGAGAAGCCCACCGGAATTTTTATGAACGCTATATGGAGGACGAAGATATCGATGCCGGCTGGGTCAACGAGTCCGATTTCAGGGTATCGAGGGAAGAATGGAGAGAAAGCATTGAAGAGTAGAGACGCGCCACGTGTCTCAATGGCTGGCATGAAAAAGATACAGCTGGACGAATAGCAGGGAAAATGAGAAGACGGGAAGATGAGAAGAGGAGAAAATGAGGAGACAGGGAATGGTGAAGCGATAGGATGACTGGTTGAAAATGGTGACGGCCATATCTACATCTTCATTCCGGCCAAAGAGCCGGAATCCTGGCTTTGGCATTCAAACAAGATATTGCTTGCAGCAGAAAATGGGAGTTATCAGATATTATATCTAATGCTCACTCAAGATTCCTGATATCCACTCCGCTACGTAAGGAATGATATGTTGCTTAGATGTGCAAATATGGGTTCAGTGGGAAATTGGTTTATATCTCTTAACCATTCCTGTTGGAATTTTTGTTGTCGCTGCGTTTTTGCATCAGCACGTTATACAGCTTTTCCTGCTCCCTGATGAGGTCGCACATGTTGCAGTAATTGGGATAGGGACAGGAGGATTCCTCAAACTCACATACATCAATGTAGTTGACTCCCATCCCGGTATAGACTTGTTCACTTTTCCATATCTCCCTGAGTTTCGGGTACCGCAGGTGCATGGGTAATTTGGGAGGAAAATCCGGATGAAATCCCCAGGCATTCAGTAATTCCTCCATGGCCTTACTCAATGCAGTCTTTTCTTCTTCCGATAATAACCGGGCCGGCGGAAAAGCCGCCTGCGGTATCCCTACGATTTCTTCTATTTTCCTGGGGTTGCCAAAATGATATTCTTTAGGCTGGCAGAGTTCTTTTAATAAAGAGTCATGGTCTGTTTTTTTTCTGTTCTTTGTGCTTTTATTTGCATGTTCCGCTGCTTCCTTCAAGTCATTGATCAACTCTTCAATATATGGTTTCATTTAAAATGTCTTTAAAAATCTTCTACGCGAATATATAAAATCTGAAATGACTCAATTTTTCTGATAATTTCATTTCTTAATAAGGTATATGTATTTAAGGGGACTTTTGTTCACTGAAAGGCTTATTTTTTGCATATATTTGGGTGTAAATGCACTCGGGTCGTTTGAAAGATATGGATGTGGAGCTTATATGTTGCATGACATTACGGGTCATTTACCGCGGGCAGGGATATGATATCCCTTAATAAATGGTCTTTTCACGCCGGAAGTATGGAACGGACTTCTGCAAACGGTTCAAGAATGATGGGTATAGGAAGGGCCGGTACCTTACCGGCTAATTTTTGCCAAAAAAAGCAAGAACTTGACCGGTAAGGTACTACCTTTTTTCAGGACAAGACTGAAAAAAAGCGCTCCGCGGAAGAAAAACCAATGTTTAGATTAAATTTGGACAACATGTTGGTTCAGGGTGCGCTTTAAGCGCCTAATTATTGCGCATCTCCGTAATTGGAGTAGTACCTCATGAACTGACTCCGTTCATACATCATTGGCTGCTTGATATGGGACTGGCTCAGCTTGCCCCTGAAATCCCCAAGATTTTGATACCCTTTGGTTCCCATCCATTATTCCATTTGTTTGAGCATGGTTTGGATATGGCTTTCGGAATTTTTATAGAGCGCTGATACCACATGGGTGGCTTTGGCACCGACCAGGATGTTTTTAATCACTGCATGGCCGTCATGTACCCCCGTGGAAGCGGAAAGGTCGCATTCCACCTGGTCGGACAGCATTCCGATCCACCGCAGGGAAGTGCTGATATCATGAGGATGACTGAAGATATGAGCGGGTCTGATCTCTTCCATTATATCTCTTCTTTCTGTGTTTCCTGCAGGTTGCTTAAAATAGCGGAAAGCTCGGAGCCTACTTTCAGGCCTATGCAGATATAGATGAGCGGTATGACACCGGCACTAATTTAGCGTTCCGAATTTTCCCGGGCCGATAAATGTATTGTCCAGAAAACCAACTGCAAGCAAAAGGCCTAAGATGTCCAGTATGATAAATGAAAAACCCGATAGGGATTCTACTAAAGATAGAATCCTGTGATTGACCTTTTTGACCGGGTTTGCCAGCAGCATCAGAACCAGCCCTGAAGCAACAATGGCTCCCCCCTGAAATTCGCCATCGGGGGTTAAGTGGCCATTGATAAATACATAAATTCCGAACAGAAAAATGAGGGGGTAATGACGGTTGCCGCGGTGCCAAATATTTCACTTGCTTTTCTTACTTTGGAGGGAACAGTGGATTCAGGCAAAAAAACATTTTTTATTGTTATTTGTTGAACACGTAAAAAGAAGGATTTGGGAGTTTTTAAAATATCTGTATATTTGTTAACTTAATCACAAAGCATCAAAGATGTCAAATGTCTACAAAATCAAGCGTGGATTAGATATACCCCTTTTGGGTAAGGCAGAGAAAGTGATTCAAAATGCACCCCCGGCCAGCTACTATGGTGTTAAGCCAATTGATTTTCAAGGAATGAGAACCAAATTAATGGCCTGGCCCGGGGATAGGGTGAAGGCAGGCACATCATTATTTTATAATAAATTGCAGCCTTATGTTAAGTTCCCTTCTCCGGTGAGTGGAAAAGTGTTCGAAGTGAACCGGGGAGAAAGGAGAAAAGTTTTAGAGGTTGTAGTTGAGCCAGATTCTACAACAGAATATGAAGATTTTGGAAAAGGTGATCCCGGTAAAATGTCAAGGGATGACATCGTTGATAAGCTGACCGCTTCTGGTTTATGGGCTTTCATCCGTCAGAGGCCTTATTCCATTTCAGCCAATCCGGAAGACGATCCGAAGGCCATTTTTGTATCCGGGTTTGATACTGCCCCCCTGGCTCCTGATAATGATTTTATTGTTAAGGGCGAAGGAGAAGATTTTCAGAAAGGCATTGAAGTGTTGTCAAAGTTAACTTCCGGAAAAATCCACCTTAACCTCGATTCGGATTATCCCCCTTCGGATGTCTTTACCAAAGCCAGAGGAGTTCAGGTCAACTGGTTCAAAGGACCTCACCCGGCCGGTAATGTTGGAGTACAGATGAACCGGATTGATCCGATCAATCAGGGTGAGGTGGTCTGGTATGTATATCCTCAGGACATCATTACCATAGGAAGGCTTTTCAATAGAGGTATTTACGATGCCTCAAAGGTCATTGCAGTTACCGGTTCGGAAGTTAAAAAACCAATATACTACAGATTACTGAGGGGAGCAAGTATTGAGAATCTGGTAAGAAACAATGTGGCACAGGGTGATTTGCGGTATATCAGTGGAAATGTGCTTACCGGGAAGAAAATCAACAGTGAGGGATATATAGGCTTTTTTGATGATCAGATTACCGTTATTCCGGAAGGCAATTATCACGAATTTCTGGGTTGGACCAAGCCAGGATTCAACAAATACAGTATATCACGAACCTTTTTTGCCTGGTTGCAGCCCAACAAAAAGTTCCGTATGGATACCAATCTGCATGGAGGGGAACGGGCTTATGTCATGTCAGGAGAATATGAAAAGGTATTTCCCCTGGATATTTATCCCGTTCAACTGATCAAGGCAATTATGATTGAGGATATTGAACTGATGGAGAAACTCGGCATTTATGAAGTGGATGAGGAAGATTTTGCCCTTTGTGAATTTGTATGCACCTCAAAAACACCGGTGCAATCAATTGTTCGAAAGGGGCTTGATATGATGCGGGAGGAAATGACCTAAGCGATGTTGAACATAAAATATTCACCATAATACATGAAACCCTTAAGGAGATATATTGATAAAATAAAACCTCATTTTGAAAAGGGTGGCAAGTTTGAGAAATTGCAGTCCACCTTTGAAGCATTTGAGACTTTTCTCTTTGTTCCCGATAAAGTAACCACCCAGGGATCTCATATCCGTGATCATATAGATATGAAGCGGACGATGAGCCTTGTGGTTATTTCATTAATACCCGCTTTGTTATTCGGGATGTGGAATGTAGGGTATCAGCATTATCTGGCCACAGGTCAGGAAGGAACTACGCTGGAGCTTTTTCTGGAAGGCTTGAAGCTGGTATTGCCCATCATAGTGGTCACTTATGTAACCGGACTGGCCATAGAGTTTGCTTTTGCCCAGATCCGCGGGCACGAGGTGAATGAAGGTTTTTTGGTCACAGGCATGCTGATTCCTTTGGTGTTGCCTGTTGATGTCCCACTTTGGATGGTTGCCGTGGCTACGGCCTTTGCAGTGATTATCGGCAAAGAGGTATTCGGTGGAACCGGAATGAATATACTCAATCCTGCTTTAACTGCCAGGGCCTTTCTGTTTTTTGCCTATCCCGGTTATATGTCGGGCAATCAGGTGTGGACCCACGGTTTATTGGGAGGAGAGGGAATTGTTGACGGCTACTCAGGTGCTACGCCACTTGCTCAGGCAGCAGAAGGAAATTTAGAGCAGCTCCCGGCGGTTGAGGAGATGTTTTTTGGTTACATACCTGGATCGATAGGAGAAACCTCAGTTGTAGCCATATTGATAGGTGCGTTTATTTTGCTTTATACTGGTGTGGGAAGTTGGCGAGTTATGATTTCTACCTTTGCAGGAGGTTTGGTAATGGGGATATTACTGAATGTATTTGCAGTGAATCCTTTTATGGAAATACCCCCCTGGGAACATCTGGCTATGGGCGGTTTTGCTTTCGGCGCAGTTTTCATGGCTACCGATCCCGTTACAGCCGCAAGAACCAGAAAAGGGAAATATATATACGGTTTTCTTATCGGTTTGCTGGCCATACTTATCCGTGTAATTAACCCAGCATATCCTGAGGGGGTTATGCTGGCCATACTTTTAATGAATGTTTTTGCCCCCTTGATCGATCATTATGTGGTGGAATCAAATATTAATCAACGTCTGAAAAGGGCTGAAGCCAAAGCAGCCTAAAAAATATACCAGATATGAAGCAGTTTAGCAATACATATATCTTTACCTTTTCAGCCATCATGGTGGTTACTGTGGCAGCCATATTATCTGTGGTAGCCATGCAGTTACAGCCTTTGCAAAACAAGAATATTGAGATCAATAAAAAGCAAAACATATTGCTTTCTCTAAATATTGAAAGTAATAAGAACAATGTTCTGGAAATGTACGATCAGTATATTACCGAGAGCTATGTCATCAATTCGGAGGGTGAACGGATGGAAGGAGTAGATGCTTTTTCGGTAGATCTGAGTAAAGAAATCACCAAACCTGTGGAAAAACGCAGGCTGCCTATATTTGAAGGAACCGTGAACGATAGCACGCAATTTATCATACCTGTCAGGGGAAAAGGTTTATGGGGGCCGATATGGGGTTATGTTGCACTAAGAAGCGATTTCAATACCATATACGGGTCCAACTTCAGTCACGACAGCGAAACTCCCGGCCTGGGAGCAGAGATATCGACACGCGAGTTCCAGCAACAATTTATAGGCAAAAAAATTTTTGATGAACAGGGTGAATTTGTTTCAGTTAATGTAATAAAGGGTGGTGCACCTGAGGATGCATCACATGCTGTTGATGGAATTTCTGGAGGAACCATCACCAGCAAAGGGGTTGACAGTATGCTTGAGGATATTCTCGGAGCATATGTGCCTTATCTTAAACAAATGCGTAATAAAAGCAGCTAATTATGAGTCAGGATAGAGAACCTTTGTTTTCAGCGAAAAACATGAAATTACTGAAAGAGCCCCTGGACGATTCCAATCCGATTACGGTCCAGGTACTGGGAATTTGTTCGGCTCTGGCTATTACAGTAAAACTTGAGCCTTCAGTGGTTATGGCACTCTCGGTTATTTTTGTTATGGCTGTTTCCAATGTGGTGGTTTCGCTGTTAAGAGCGAAAATACCCCCGAGAATACGGATTATTGTGCAACTAACCGTTATTGCTTCCCTGGTCATCCTTGTGGATGAATTCCTGGCAGCATTTGCCTATGAGGTCAGTAAACAGTTGTCGGTTTTTGTGGGACTTATTATTACCAACTGTATCATTATGGGCCGTTTGGAGGCATTTGCCCAAAGCAATAAGCCTTGGCCATCTTTTCTCGATGGTGTGGGTAATGCAGCAGGTTACTCCGTTATTTTGGTAATCGTGGGTTTTGTCAGAGAATTGTTCGGTTCAGGGACCGTCTGGGGGTATCAGGTGATTCCGCAAGGAGCTTACAGCGCAGGATATGAGAACAACGGTCTTTTCATACTTCCACCGATGGCGTTGATCACAGTGGGCATCATCATATGGGTACAACGTTACAGAAACAGAAAACTGATTGAAGAAAGATAAATCAAGCAGCTATGGAAAATTTAGTCAACATATTCGTCAAGTCCATCTTTGTTGATAACATGATATTTGCTTATTTCCTGGGCATGTGTTCATACCTTGCCGTTTCAAAAACTGTGAAAACCTCTTCAGGACTGGGATTGGCCGTGGTTTTTGTACTAGGGATTACCGTGCCCTTGAATTATTTAATACATAACTATATATTAAAGGAAGGCGCATTGACCTGGCTAAGTCCGGCTTTCTCAGATGTAGACCTCAGTTTTCTCAGTTTTATTTTATTCATTGCAGTAATTGCCTCAATGGTGCAATTGACTGAGATGGTGATTGAAAAATTTTCACCTACACTCTATAGCAATCTGGGTATTTTTCTGCCATTGATTGCAGTGAATTGCTCCATCCTGGGTGGCTCGCTGTTTATGCAGGAAAGAGCCTACAATACGCTGGCTGAAGCTACGGCTTTTGGATTGGGTTCAGGAGTAGGGTGGTTTCTTGCCATCATAGGCATTGCAGCTATACGGGAGAAGATTCGCTACTCCAATGTCCCTGCACCGCTAAGAGGGCTTGGAATTACATTCATCATAACAGGATTGATGGGAATCGCATTCATGGGATTCATGGGGATTGAACTATAACTTGTGTAAAATCAACTGGAAATGATCTTACTTGCAACCAATACAACAATTATTCTATTAAGCATAGCCGTTTTTTTATTTATTATTCTTGCCCTGGTGCTTGTTCTGCTCTATGCAAAGAGAAAGCTGATCCCCCAGGGTGAGGTTACCCTTAAGGTGAATGAAAAAGAATATACTGTGGAACCGGGTCAAACCATTTTATCGGCACTTTCGGATCAGGGGATTTATCTGCCTTCTGCATGCGGCGGACAGGGAACCTGTGGCTTATGTACCTGTCAGATTTTGGAAGGAGGAGGCAGCATTCTCCCTACAGAAAAAGGATTTTTTACTCGTAAGGAAGAAATGGAGAACTGGCGGCTGGGATGTCAGGTGAAGATAAGAGATGATATGACGATCAAGGTCCCCCCTGAAGTGATGGAGATCAAGAAATACGAGTGTGAGGTGGTTTCCAATAAGAATGTGGCTACCTTTATAAAAGAATTTGTGCTTAAACTACCGGAGGGCGAGACCATGAACTTCGACCCCGGTGGTTATATACAACTTGATGTGCCTAAAATAGAAGTCGATTTCTCAAAAGATATTGAGGTGGAGGAAGAGTTTAAAGATGAGTGGGATCGTTTTGGTCTTTGGGATTTGTATATGAAAAACAATGAAGAAACCTTCAGAGCATACTCCATGGCCAATCATCCTGCAGAGGGTAACATTGTCAAGCTTAATGTCAGGATAGCCACGCCACCCTGGGACCGTTCCAAGGGAAAGTTTATGAATGTTAATCCCGGGATATGTTCATCTTATGTTTTTTCACGGAAACCCGGCGATAAGGTAACACTTTCAGGTCCGTTTGGGGATTTTTTTATAAAGCATACAGATAAAGAAATGGTCTATATTGGAGGAGGTGCAGGAATGGCACCACTGCGCTCGCATATATTTCATCTGTTTAAGACTCTAAAAACTGACAGGACTGTCTCCTATTGGTATGGAGCCCGTTCGAAACGGGAAATTTTTTATGAGGAAGATTTTCGGGAACTGGAACAGCAATTTCCCAATTTTTCTTTTCATATTGCCCTGTCTGAACCGAAAGAAGAAGATAAATGGGATGGTCCGGTGGGATTCATACACCAGGTATTGTATGATCAGTATTTAAGTAAACTTGAAGAGCCGGAAGAGATTGAGTATTATCTTTGCGGCCCTCCGGTGATGAACGATGCGGTGCATAATATGCTGTACAATCTTGGAGTACCTCAGGAAATGATCGCCTTTGATGATTTTGGCGGTTAATCTTTTAATGGTTGAACGATTAAATGATTGGATGTTTCAATTCTGCGGCCCGTCTTGAACTTTAAAATACCTTTTAGCATTCAAGCATTGATAAATTCTTGCAATCTTGCATTAAATTATAATAACTGAATATGAAGAATAGCCTAAAATATTACATTTTCCTTTTTATTTTATTGGCTTTGTTTACTGCCTGTACCGATCTACCCGGAACACGTGAAAAAAATTACATGTCGATCCGTGGGCTTACTCAGGGAACCACTTACATGGTGAAATACAGTTCGCCGGATTCCACAAATTATCGTCCGTATATCGAAAGGATTTTGGCAGAGATCGATTCTTCCATGTCTACTTACCAGGAACAATCGATCATATCAAAGATCAACAGAAATGATCCTTCTGTTGAGCTGGATGAACATTTCAGGTCGGTTTATCAGGCGGCTCAGAAGGTGTCCCGTATAACCGACGGCGCTTTTGATATTACGGTGGCTCCACTGGTAAATGCATGGGGCTTTGGTTTTACAGAGAAAAGAAAACTGGACTCATCCAAAGTGGACAGCCTTCTTGAATTTGTCGGTTATGAGGCCATTCGTCTGGAAGATGGCAGGGTCTATAAAAATGATAAACGTACCATGATTGATATGAGCGCCATAGCAAAAGGTTATACGGTTGATGAGATCGGAAAATTTCTTGATCGTAAAGGGGTGGAAGATTATCTGGTTGAGATAGGCGGAGAAGTAACTACCAAGGGTAAAAATCCGGAAGGAGACCTATGGCGTATAGGCATTGATAAACCTGTAGACAGCAGTAATATGGAGCAAAGGCAACTGCAGGCCGTGGTGAACCTGAAAAATCGAGCCATTGCTACTTCCGGGAATTACCGGCAATTTTATGTAGAAGATGGAGTCAGGTATTCTCATACCATCAATCCTAAAACCGGTTACCCGGTTGGGCATAAGCTTCTAAGTGTTTCTGTCTTTGCAGAGGATTGCGTTTTTGCCGATGCCCTGGCTACTTCATTTATGGTTATGGGGAGAGAAAAGAGCAAACGCCTTCTGGAAAAGCATGAAGACATTGGGGCCTATTTTATATATTCTGACGATCAGGGTAACTATAAGGTGGAATGTACCGAAAATGTAAAGGACCTGATTGAAAATTTGTGATCAGGTCCTTTACGGTGTTGAAACCTATATATGGCTAAATTATATTTTTGGTTAATCCGTGTCGTAAGTATCGTAAGCACATCCTTCTTCATCCCCACAGGCACATGTTATCCCTTTTTCCTTCAATTCAGGTGTCACATGGGTGCATGAACCTCCGTGGAATTCTCCTTTCTTTTTGAATAACAGTCTGATAGATAGTCCGATCAGAGCTATAAGCAGAATAATAACGGCTGGCAGTAACATCTTTAATATGGTCATCTGATACACCTCCCTCTTTTAAGTACACAATGAAACCCATTTAGTGGTATTTCTCCATTGCGTTTTTTTTATTCTACTATTCATAATAATAAACAAATTTCTGATCCTTTGTGTTCACACATCCACAGCGAAAGTTCATTCATTGGTCTTTACCCTCCGAGTGCAGTAAATCGGCTTTGTTGTTTGGATTTATCATTCAATACTTATATTTTTAGGGATTCGGATGTAATTCAATAGCAGTTTCAATGATCGGATATCTTTTTCAAAGAAACTTTTTTACAAATGATATTGTGAAGCTAATCTTTTTAGCTGCTGTTGTGGGTATTGTTTCTGCTTTTCTGGCCCTGGCTTTTCGTTATCTTCTTTTCTTTTTTCAGAATCTGTTTTTTTACCAGGACATTTCCGGTGTTGAAGTTTCTATGATCAATCATGATCTTGGAATTTGGGTAATTTTGGTTCCGGCCATCGGAGGAATTTTTGTGGGACTTATCACGAAATACATTGCAGGAGAGGCCAAGGGTCATGGAGTCCCCGAAGTTATGGAATCTATAGCTGTACATGGCGGGAAAATGAGGCCCAAAATTGTGCTGTTTAAGGCACTTGCCAGTGCACTTTCGATTGGTTCAGGAGGTTCGGTTGGCCGTGAAGGTCCGATCATTCAGGTAAGTTCGGGAGCGGGTTCAACCATTGGTCAGTTGCTGAAACTCGACAGTGATCAGAGAAAAGTCCTGGTAGGTTGTGGTGCGGCCGGAGGAATTGCTGCCACTTTCAATACGCCGGTGGCAGGAATCATTTTTGCCTTGGAGATCATTCTGTTGGAGCTTAAATCCCGGTCTTTCATTTCCCTGGTTATTGCCACTTTTTTTGCTACAACCGTTTCAAGGATATTTCTCGGAGATCATTCTGCTTTTGATGTGCCGGATTATTCTTTTGTCAGTTTGTATGAGATAATTTTTTATTTATTACTGGGAATTTTAGCGGGGTTTACAGCTATTTTATTAATACGGCTGGTTTATAATACTGAACATTTCTTTGAAAACAGGATCCATATTATACCGGATTTTTTAAAACCTGCACTGGGCGGTTTTATGGTAGGCATTATCGGCTATTTTCTACCGCAGGTATTTGGTTATGGATACGGAACCATCAGTAATTTATTGAATGAGGAAATTGTTCTGGGAACCATCGTACTTCTGTTTGTCTTTAAGATTATAGCTTTTGTGCTTACGCTCGGATCGGGAGCTTCCGGAGGGATATTTTCTCCTTCTCTGTTTATAGGTGCAGCACTTGGAGCCGCTTTTGGCTGGGTCATTAATGCTCCTTACCCGGAAATAACGGCCCCTGTGGGAGCTTATGCCCTTGTGGGAATGGCTGCAGTGTTTGCTGCTGTTTCAAGAGCTACATTTACGGCAATCATTATCATCTTTGAAATGACCTTAAATTATAACATCATTCTCCCCCTTATGTTTTGCTGTGTGATTGCCGACCTAATAGCCTGGAGTTTTTCACCCGATACCATATATACCAAAAAGCTTAGGATGAGGGGAATTAAATTATCTCAGGATTTGGAAGCCAACATTCTTGATACACTAAAAGTAGGGGATGTAATGAGCCTTACCTATGGAACTTCCGAAGAAGAAAAAGTTAAAGAGCTCTATCAGAAGTTTGTCGAAGGGAATTACAATTCTACCTGTATAACAGATTATAACAGAAAATTGAAAGGCATTATCTCTTTAAAAGATATAACCCGGATACCGTTTGAAGAAAGAGATAATCCTGTGGGAAAATATGTTTATGAACCTTATGCCGTCACTTATACCGAAGAAACGCTTAGTGATGCATTATACAAAATGAGTTCTCATAATGTTGAATTCCTTCCGGTTATCAATAATTTAGAGGATAGAAAGGTTGTAGGGCAAGTCACAAGAAATGCAATTATTTCAAGAATGCATTAATTATTATTTTTGGGGCTCAATGATTCATGAATTAAATTATTTTTATATGGAGGCTACGCTTTATTATGAACTGAATGAGGAGAATAAGGATTTTACCAAAAGAATGCTCAGGTTTTTAAAAAACAATATCTGGCTCTATATTCCCGATATTGTTTTGCTGGTTTTACTTGCTTTTCCTCCTTATAGTATGGAAAAAACATTAATGATTATTACAGGTCTCGTAGTTCTGGGCTTTCGCGATTTGGTGGTATTACGCCGAAGCACCTATTATCTGAGCCAATTCAAGGTGGAAGAGCAGATGGTGAGTTTTTCTGTCATGAGATACAATCAGATTTATCTTAGCCGCCGCACCCATATTTCCAATGTTGACCTTGTCAGAGAATACCGCCCTTTCAGGCTTCTGATCAAGGAAAATGATGAAGTTGTTCATCAGCAATATGCTCTGGGGTTTTGGAACAAGGAGAAACTTGAAGAGTTCTATCAAAAATTCCGGAACCTGAAGCAGGATATTTCTATCGAATCCATGTTTAAAAGAAATATTTGAACCCTTAATTTGTAGTTTGATCCGAAAATCCATGTTGAATATAAATTCTATATTATGAGTGAAACTTTACAGTCAATTGACCAGGCCATTGTTGCTTATAATGATTATGTGGGTGGATATGCCTTACTATTGCTTTTAATTCCCACAGGTTTGTATTTCATATTCAAACTGAAATTTTTAAATATTACCAAGCTGGGGCATTCTATTAATGTTGTCAGGGGCAGCTACGACCGGGCTGAAGACAAGGGAGATATCAATCATTTCAGTGCACTTTCCACGGCCCTTTCAGCTACTGTGGGAACGGGAAATATAGTCGGTGTTGCTCTCGCCATCTATTTTGGAGGCCCCGGTGCGGTTTTCTGGATGTGGATCACCGGTTTTCTGGGAATGATATTGAAATACGTCGAATGCACACTTTCCAATAAATATAGACAGTTCAACAGTGATGGAACTGTTTCGGGTGGGCCGATGTATTATATAGAATTTGGTTTAAAGGATAAACTGGGGAATTTTGCAAAAATTTTGGCTGTTGTTTTTGCTGCCGCCACCATGATCTGTTCTTTGGGAACAGGTAATATGGCTCAGTCCAACTCCATCTCGGATGCTTTAATGACCAATTACGCTGTGCCTTATTGGTTTACCGGGGTTATTCTGACCGCACTGGTTTTATTGGTCATTGTGGGAGGCATCAAGCGCATTGCTGAGGTGACTTCAAGATTGGTTCCATTTATGGCGGTTTTATATTTCCTTAGTGCATTGGTTGTACTTATTACCAATTATGACGCCGTTCCCCAGGCGTTTCAGCTTATCTTTCATGATGCCTTTACCGGTACGGCTGCTACCGGTGGATTTGTAGGATCTACCTTTATGATGACCCTGCTTTGGGGGGTCAGAAGAGGTTTGTTCTCCAATGAAGCCGGCCAGGGTTCTGCTGCCATTGCTCATGCTGCAGCCAAAACAAAATATCCTGCCCGTGAAGGATTGGTAGCTTCTGTAGGCCCTCTTGTTGATACTTTGATTATCTGTACCTTAACAGCCTTATTGATCATTGTTACCGGTACATGGGATTCCGGTGAAAAAGGCGTTGGTATGACCATTCTCGGACTTTCTAAAGGATTGACGCGTCTGGGTATTGAACATACCGGCAGACATATTGTGGCTATAGGCTTGCTGTTGTTTGCTTTTTCTACGATGATAAGCTGGTCCTATTACGGCTCCAGGGCAGCCAATTACCTGATAGGAGAGAAAGCCATCAAACCATATAGTTATGTATTCGGCCTCTTTGTTTTCCTTGGTTCGATATGGGGTATCGATCTGGTATGGAATTTTGTGGATATGGTAATCACTTTCATGACCATTCCCAATCTGATCGCATTGCTGTTGTTAACCCCCGTAGTATTGAAGGAAACCAAAAATTATTTTGCCCAGATGAATAAGATTCACTACAGGCCTGATGATTGATTTTGGCAGCATTCGCACTTATTTGTGGATGCTTTAGCATACTTGTTGTAAATTTGGGGCGTTTTTTCTTTGACAGAGAAAAGCGGTATGAGAAAGTTAAAAAACAGCGAGTTAAACAGGAAGACTGTTCAGGAGTTCAGGGAGACGCCGAAATATCCTGTTGTAGTAGTGCTTGATAATATAAGAAGCCTGAATAATGTGGGAGCTGCTTTTCGTACTGCCGATGCTTTCCTGATCGAAGGGATGTATTTGTGTGGTATTACAGCCAGGCCGCCACACCGAGAGATTCATAAAACGGCTTTGGGAGCTACCGATTCCATTCACTGGGAGTACTATGATAATACCGAAGATGCAGTTAATGACCTGAAGAAAGCAGGATATGTGGTGATATCCGTTGAACAGGCTGAGGAAAGCATTTCATTACCTGAGTTCAAAACGGGTGAAGATACAAAATATGCATTGGTTTTTGGGCATGAAGTGAAAGGTGTTCAGCAGAGTGTTGTAGACATCAGTGATTACTGTGTTGAAATACCCCAGTACGGAACCAAGCATTCTTTTAATATTTCGGTAAGTATTGGTATTGTATTGTACCATTTTTACTATCATCTGCAACATTCGGAGATATCATAAAGCTTGGAAAAGCATAAAAGGAAGTGAATGCTTAATGGGGGATTGGTTTTATATTTACGCACAAAAAAAATCCGGCCGTTGTAAATTCGGCCGGATTTTTTTTGTGCGTGATTCGTTTTATTTACTCAACGATGGAGTTGAATGTTTCGTCTTCCATGTATTCAACAAATTCCATGTCGGTTGCTGCCATTTCTGCAAGCGCGTCATCTGTTTGGATGGCACTTTTCAGGTTGCTAAATACAGCTTCCTGCTCGTTATTTCTTGCTGCAATAACAGCTTGCAGATAATCATTCATAGCACTGGCCTCAGTCTGATTAAGCATAGATTCAGCCTGATTCGTATCTCCGCTAAGCAGCATAGCAAGAGCGGTATTGAAGGAATCCTTGTCTTGCAGATAGTTTAATGCAGCCTCGTAATCACCTTGTATGATGTTAACGATTCCAAGGTTGTATTCTACCGCCTCTCCGGCATCTGTTGCATCCTGGAAGTATTCTTTTGCTTCCTGTACATTGCCCTGTTCCAGTTCAATGGCGCCCATATTGTTCAGAACAAAAGGAAGCCCTTCTTTAATATCATTGGCTTTTTCCAGAGCATCCTGAGCTTCGGCCATATTGCCCTGCATCAGGTGAACGTAGGCAATATTGTTATGTGCTCTTGCGCAGTTAGGTTCTATTTCTGCGGCAACTTCATAAGCCCTTAATTTTTGCTCCATGTCCTCGAAAAGCTCATTTCCAGCGTAAAGAGCTGTCTCCAGCTCGATGGTATCCGGATTGGAAAAGATGAAATTTTCAATTTCTTCATCAGAGAGATGTTCTTTCTCTATTTCGATGTTTATGTCTGTTCTTCTCAGCTTGGGCAGGATCTCTTCTGCGAGAATTTCAAATGTTTCCGACATATTCCTGAGTTCCTCTTCCCTTTCTTCCGCATCGGAATACATGTTGAGAACCCGAAGGATTAGGTCTTTGTCCTGGATGTCGGATTCCTGAACCAGCTTTTCAAATCCTTCCCAGTCTTCGGTAGTGGCTTTTCCTTCATAGATTCTTTGGGCAGCATCTTCACTAAGTACATCTTCGTCAACTACATCACTAAGATATTCATTGGTTGTTTCTTTTCTTCCTTTTGATAGCTTTTCATTCAAATCCATCGGACCATCGGGAGAAGCGTATCCGTGAAGGGTAATTTGATCATAGGTTTTGTTTGTCGCATTTTCAACTGCCTTCAAAAAATCTTCCAGTTCTTTGATGTCTTCTTTTTCCAGCTCGGAATCTCTCACATTGGTACGTTCAATCTCGTAATGGATGTCAGCCATTTGATCATGCTTCGTAATCCTCTGGAAGTCGTCGGGAGCTGCTGTTGGTTTGGGATCAACCATCACCAGATTGGGAGTTGCCTTAACTCCTTTTGCTATCTCTCTCTCCGGCAAATCCACGGATTCGTCTCCTTCAGCTTCTCTCGCCGTTGCTCTCATTTCCACTTGAGATACCCGCATGTCTTCTTCATAAGCGAATGAACCATTGAATTCAATAGTCCCACCCTCTTCATTTGAAATTACTGTGTTATTGTCTTCTACATCTTCTCCCTGGAAAGATTTGGACTCAAGCTCCTGTTCTCCACCCTCATAGGTTAATACCGGGGTGAATTCCACGATTGCATCCTCATTAAACCACTCGGCAGGTATACTGCCTTCTATAGAGTACTCTACTTCACCACCGTGCATTTCCAGAACTTCTGGTGTGGTGGTAAATGTCACTGTGTTATACTCTTCTTGCATTCTGTTAAGACCGCCGCAGCTACTTAATAAGATTGCTGCAATCAGGAATGACGCTAGATAATTTAATTTTTTCATAGTTGCCTCTAATTATTTGTTTATGAATAAATTTTAATTAAAATTTAATTAGTGTAAGTACAAACTTAATAATGTTTTGATTAAAATAAAAATATTTTGGGTAAAATTATCCCATCTGTGGACTAAAAAATCTCAAATTGAAATTTTTCACCAATTCTGATCGCTGGAAACATTTAAATTAAAATCTGTCTAACAAACATTTATAGAGTTGAATGTAATGTTGCTTAAAAGAATAAAATATATTTTGAATTGTTCATATTTTATTACAAAAAAACAGGGATGAATATTCCATCCCTGTTTTTTTGTAAAGCCAGTTTTCGTTATTATTATTATTTATGATTGTTTTTTTTCGGTCTGGAAATCAAAGCTTTTCTTGAAAGCCTCAGGTTACCGGTTTGTTTATCTATATCAATAAGTTTTACCTGAATTTCCTGACCTTCTTTCAGCACACTTTCAACGCTTTCAATTCGCTTCCAGTCTATTTCCGAGATGTGCAGCAAGCCTTCTTTTCCGGGTAATATTTCTACAAATGCCCCGAAAGAGACAATGGACTTTACAATTCCGCTGTATATCTTGCCCACTTCCGGCACTTCCACTATTTTATTGATCTGGCGTACGGCTGCATCTATCTGTTCCTTGTTTTCTGCAAAAACATCAACTATTCCATAATCTCCCTGTGATTCAATGGTTATAGTTGATTCTGTTTCCTCCTGGATTTGTTGCACAATTTTTCCACCCGGTCCGATTAATGCTCCGATCATATCTTTTGGGATCTTGAGCTGTTCAAATCTCGGAGTATGTGGCTTATAATCCGGCCGGGGTTCCGAAAGCGTTTCTTTCATTTTGTTCAGCACGTGAAGCCTACCCTCTTTGGATTGTTGTAAAGCTTTGTTCAGGATATCATAAGACAGACCGGAAATTTTAATATCCATCTGGCAGGCAGTGATCCCGTCTTCGGTTCCGGTTACTTTAAAGTCCATGTCTCCAAGATGGTCTTCATCTCCAAGTATATCAGATAGGATGGCATACTTTTCTGATGATTCATCGGTAATCAGACCCATGGCTATACCGGAGACCGGTTTTTTCAGTTGTATGCCGGAGTCCATCAATGCAAGGGTAGCTGCACATACTGTAGCCATTGAAGAAGATCCGTTGGATTCAAGTATATCCGAAACCACCCGGATGGCATAGGGATTGTTTTCTTCCAGCGGAACCATCCGTTTCAGAGCTCTGTGGGCCAGGTTGCCGTGACCTACTTCTCTTCTGCTTACCCCTCTTACCGGTTTTGCATCCCCGGTTGAGAAGGGTGGAAAGTTGTAATGCAGAACAAATTTTTCTGTACCCTGTACCAATACCTCATCAATAATCTGTTCATCCAGTTTGGTTCCCAGAGTCACTGTTGTGAGCGACTGGGTTTCCCCTCTGGTGAATAGCGCAGAACCATGAGCAGCCGGCAGATAATCCACTTCACTCCAGATGGATCTGATTTCATCATATTTTCTGCCGTCAACCCTGATTTCTTCATTTAATATAAGGCTTCTTACGGCTTCTTTTTCTACTTCATGGAAATATCTATCGATCAAAGAAGTATTTACTTCGTCTTCTCCTTTCTCTTCGGTCAGCTTAATGGTAAATTCTTCTTTTATTTCATCCAGGGCATTATTTCTTTCTTTTTTTGCTTTTTGAGTCTTGGTCGCTTCGTAAATTTTGTCATACAATTCTTCTCTTACCCTTTGCCTGAGCTCTTCATCATTTACTTCGTGCTCGTATTCCCTTTTTTGAATATTTCGTTCTTCAGCAAGTTCCTTCTGCGCAATGCAATGCATTTTGATTGCTTCGTGGCCGAATTTTATGGCTTCAAGCATCTCCTGTTCTGATACTTCGGACATCTCCCCTTCAACCATCATGACATGGTCCATATTGGCTCCGACCATAATATCCATATCGGCCTGTTCCAGTTCCTGAAAAGTGGGGTTGATTTTAAAATGCCCATCTATTCTTGCTACTCTTACTTCTGAAATGGGGCCGTTAAATGGAACGTCGGAAATGGTAAGGGCTGCTGAGGCAGCCAATCCTGCCAGTGCATCGGGAATGATGTCTTTATCTGCCGATATTAAGTTGACTGTGACAAAGGTTTCGGAATGATAATCGTCAGGGAATAAAGGCCGCAGTGCCCTGTCCACAAGACGGGCAATTAAGATTTCATAATTGGAAGGCCGTGCTTCCCGTTTGAGAAATCCGCCGGGGAACCTCCCGAAAGATGCAAATTTTTCTTTATATTCTACGGTGAGAGGCATGAAGTCAATATCTTCCTTGGCCTCCCTGCCAGATACGACAGTAGCCAAAAGCATGGTTCTTCCCATTGTGATAACCACTGAACCGTCTGCCTGATTGGCAACTTTTCCTGTTTCAATGGTTATTTTTCTTCCTTCTCCCAGCTCAATGGTTTTTTGTAACACAGTATTGTTCATAGAAATCGTTTTTTCAAGGTAAGGTAATATATTGGAAGAAAGTGAAGAAAAAACAAAATGTCTGTAAAGTAATTCGTTTGTATTTTATCATTTGACTGACTTCTAAGGAAAATATTTTTGATTCCGATGGCTTAAAAAGAGATAAAGTTTGATTTTTTATAATGTGATCCATCCCCCCCCAACTTTACAGACAAGCTCCTTCTTACTTACGCAATTTAAGTTGTTTGACGATGTTTCGATATCTCTCGATATCATTTCTTTTCAGGTAATTCAGTAATCTTCTTCGTTTACCTACCAGCTTTAACAATGCCCTTTGGGTTCCGAAATCCTTTTTATGGGTTTTCAGATGGCTGGTTAAATCGGTTATTCTTTTGGTAAATAAAGCAATTTGACTTTCCGGTGATCCGGTATCGTTTGCATCTTTCCCGTATTCCTTAAATATCTGTTGCTTTTCTTCTGAATGTAAACTCATAATGTTTGTTGTTTGAATAGTTTATTCCCATTAAAATAAGAAGTGCAAAATTATTGATTTTTTTTTTCTTAACAATAATTAAGTGAAAAAAATCATGTTTCCCCCTTTCCGTTATGTAATTGTTTCTCAATAATTTTCAAGGGTTCTTTAAAAGGACTGGGAAAAAGTTCAGTTCGGTATTGGCTTTAAAGAGGTCAAATGATTTACACGGTGGTCTCGGAGTCGGTTCATCGAGTTATACATTTGACACCGTGGTGATTAAATCTTGATCCAGTGCGAAATGTTCTGCTATTTGAAAGGCCATTTCATCAATGCTCATCACATTTTTTCCTTATATATGAAAGATATCTGTTTTTCTTGGCTGGCCATTAATCTTTTTTTGCATGCTCTGTTTTTTTGATAAGGGTGTTTCCAATCTGGCAATCGAGACATCTTTTGGGATCGCAGTAATTGTTTTTTAACTGTAACAAAGCCTGGGTATAATAAGCGTTAAATGAATCTATCCCCATTTTCTGCCATTTGCTGGTGATTGAATTTTTTTCAGGGGGCAATTTTAATAAAAAATCAAGCGCCCGCTCTTTAAAAGCTTGCTTATTGTTTTTTTGCCCGTATAAGAAGAGGAAGGGTACCAGCGTATTGATCACCAGAATATGAAAGGCACTGTCACCTAAATTTTTTTGTTTTTTATGAGTTTCTTTGCTGAACCTGTAATGGGTGTGCCAGTATGCTGAGGTCTCTGCCTTAAAAAGTGATTTCATCTCTTTTAACTCTTTCTTCTCAAGTATATGAGAAAAAAGCCTGTTGGACTGGTGGATCAGGGCGCAAAATTGCACGATTCGAACGGTAGGGAAGTTACCCGGACGGAGCCTGGCAAATTTCCAAAGATGCTTTTCCATGGGTTTTAAGTGCCACTTCTTTTTCAGGTATTGGTATTCCTTAGACAATTGCTGATGGTACCGGTCATGAATGACCATTTGATCCAGGAATCCGGCCTGTCCGAAAAAAAGGGCCTCAAGCTGAAAAAGGCTGTCCTTATGTTTGGTTACCACTTTCAGCGGAATGCTTTTGGCCAGTAATTCGAAAGGTTCGCTGTTTACCTTAAAGCCGAAATTTCTGGCCAGTTTGTGATAAAAAGTAGTTTCCCAGTTGTTATGGTTTACTTTCAACTCCTTTTCAATGTCCCCGGATTTATCTTCCAGCCGTTCGATGGTCAGCTTGCTCAGCCAGAAGTCGATAATAAACGGGTCGACCGTATGAATGGTCCCTTCACAGGGAACCCATGCCTCGTTTTTTAGCAGGCTTTCGTAGTTTGTGAAAAATTTTTGGGGAAACTTCAGCTCGGTGGTGGGGATGGTTTCTCCGGTGGTTCGTTTGACTTGCTGGTTGTTATTTAAGACCACCTGGAGAATGACATTATCGTAAGCTTTATCGCTGTCGTGACCGTGATGATTCCAGTCAGCCGAGTTGATATGAATTTCGACGTTGCCTACCCACAGGGTTTTTCCAATTCTTATTTTGGCATTTTGAAAATCCGGGCCGGAGTCGGTGTTGGGCAAGCCTACATCCATTACCTCGATGTTTTCTCCGTCGGTGGTTTGGAGCTTTTTTTCTTCAAAAAGCCTATATTTCCACAGGTAATGCAGGAATTTTTCAGGGACTTTTTCCATTTTTTTCAGGATTGAGGATACCAGTAGTCAAATATAAGAAATTCTGGTTTATGCTCCTTCCTTTTATCTGTTTATATTAATATTTTTTTCGATTGCAGTATAGATGCCATTTTATCGGTTTCCCTGTTGCGCTCCGGGCGTGTTGGGTACCTTACTTATATGAAGCAGTCGGAGCGCTTTTGGGTAGGGCAAGATTCACCCCCGGGTTGTCCTCAGTGTTATCGCTATTCAACTCCCATAGGGCTTGGGTTGCCGGTAAAGCGGTAGTCTGTGGAGTAGGGCATGGTGTTTTCAGTAAAAAAGTTGTGCTTTTCCTTTACTGGAAGAAGAAAGTGAACGGGAACCGGAGTCTTACGAACCGGTCAGACCACTTAGGCGGTCCGACCGGTGGTACCGATAAGATACTGCTTCATGTCTTGCTGCATTTTCCGGGCTTGGGCAGCGGCTGTAGCTGCAAACTGTTCGGAAGAATCTGCAAATATGATGGAGCGGGAAGCGTTGATCAGCAAGCCGCACAGGTGGTTCATGCCTTGCCTGGACACTTCTTCCAGGCTGCCTCCCTGGGCGCCCACGCCGGGTACCAGTAAAAAGTGATTGGGGATGATGTTTCTAATGCGTTTTAATTCTTCGGGCCTGGTCGCAGCCACCACAAACATGGTGTTGTCTTCTGATCCCCACTTAGCCGCTTCCGTGATGACTTTTTCATAAAGGTACTGGTTCTCCTGACTGGAATGAAAATATTGAAAGTCCGCTGCACCCTTGTTAGAGGTAAGCCCGAGTATGACCACCCATTTGTCGGTATATTCCAGAAAGGGCTGTATGGAATCCCGCCCCATGTATGGGGCTATGGTTACCGCATCAAAGTTGAGTGTTGAAAAGAAGGTTTGTGCATACTTTTGGGCTGTATTGCCGATGTCTCCTCTCTTTGCATCGGCAATCAGGAATATCTCCGGATGGTTTTCTTTTATATAGGCAGCGGTTTGTTTCAGCGTTTCCCAGCCTTTGCTGCCCAGCGCTTCGTAAAAGGCGGTATTGATCTTATAAGCCACGCAATATTTATGGGTCGCCTCCACAATGGCCCTGTTGAATTCAAATACCGGATACTGCTCTTTTTTTAAATGTCCGGGTATTTTATCCATGTCGGAATCCAGCCCGACACAGAGGTAGCTTGCTTTGGGCAGGATGTTCCGATATAAGCCACTTGCATCCATTTTATTCCTCTTCTTCTATACCGGTTTCTTTCAGTTTTTCCGCATTTTCTGCCATCTGCAGCTTGTCTATGATTTCCTGTATCTCCCCGGCCATAACCGATTCAAGGTTGTACAGCGTAAGGTTTATGCGGTGATCGGTAACCCTGCCCTGGGGGAAGTTGTAGGTTCGAATTTTGGCTGAACGGTCGCCAGAGGAGACCATGGTTTTTCTTTTGGACGCGATATCTTCGTTATGTTTTTGTAATTCCAGGTTGTAGAGCCTGGATCTTAATTCTGCCTTGGCCTTGTTGAGGTTTTTCAATTGTGATTTTTCATCCTGGCAGGTAACCACAATGCCGGTGGGTATATGGGTAAGCCGGATGGCGGAGTAGGTAGTGTTTACAGACTGACCTCCCGGGCCGGAAGACATGAAAACATCTTTTCTGATCTCTTCATCTTTCAGTTCAACATCAACATCTTCTGCTTCCGGCAATACTGCCACGCTTGCTGCCGACGTATGCACCCTTCCCTGGGTTTCTGTCTGGGGTACACGTTGAACCCGGTGCACGCCCGATTCGTACTTAAGCGTTCCATACACCTTATCACCGCTTACTTTCATTACTATTTCCTTAAAGCCTCCAACGGTTCCTTCGGATGCATGTGTTACTTCCACCTTCCATTTCTTGCTTTCACAATATTTGACGTACATCTTGTACAGGTCACCTGCAAATATGCTTGCCTCGTCGCCTCCGGTTCCTGCCCGAATTTCCACGAAGGCATTCTTATCGTCCTCGGGATCCTTCGGAATCAGCAGCATCTTAATTTTATCCTCCAGCGGATCTTTTTTGTTGTTCAGCTCATCAAGCTCCTGTTTGGCCATTTCCCGAAGCTCTTCATCCTTCTCATTTTCCAGTATGTCCTTGTCTGTTTTGATATTCTCCAGAAGCTTTTTGTATTTTTCATATGTGTCTATAATGGGCTGAAGATCCTTGTATTCCTTGTTCAGCTTGACATACCGATCCATATCCGCCATGATGTCGGGGTCGGTAATCAGCTCGCTTACCTCGTCAAAACGCATCTTCACGCCTTCGAGCTTCTGCAGGATCAAGTTTTTATCTTCACTCATAGTTGTTCCTTTTGATCGTTATTTATGGATAACGATATTAAGTGTATTCAAATGTTCCATGGGCGGTTTGGATTGTCAATTTTTTTCCTTCGGATTGGTGACATTTGCCCACAACCCTGGCATCCAAATTATATGCTGCGGCAGCTTGAATGACAACATCCGCAAGCTCTTCCGGCACATAAAGTTCAAACCGGTGCCCCATGTTAAACACCTGGTACATCTCTTTCCAGCCGGTACCGGATTCCCGTTGGATGATCCGGAATATTTCCGGAGGATCGAACAGGTTGTTCTTTACCACATGAAGGTCGTTCACAAAGTTCAGTATCTTCGTCTGTGCCCCGCCGCTGCAGTGGATCATTCCGTGAATGCCGGAATGGTGCTTTTTTAGAATCTCTTTTATGACCGGAGCATAAGATCGGGTGGGAGAGAGGACGAGCTTTCCCGCATCCATCCCGAGTTTTTCGATTTTGTCGATAAGCCGGTAGCTGCCCGAATAAATCAGGTCAGGGGGAAGGGCCGGGTCAAAGCTTTCGGGGTATTGCCTGGCCAGGTAGTTGGCAAAAACATCATGACGGGCGGATGTAAGGCCATTGCTGCCTATGCCGCTGTTGTATTCCTTCTCATAAGTGGTTTGTCCGGATGAGGATAACCCCACGATGACATCCCCATGCTGGATGTGGCTGTTGTCGATCACCTGATCCCTTCTCATCCTGGCGGTAACGGTAGAATCCAGTATGATGGTTCTTACCAGGTCGCCTACATCAGCGGTTTCACCTCCGGTGGACCAGATGTGAATGCCGAAGTCCCTTAATTCCTGCAAAATCTCTTCCGTGCCGTTGATGATGGCCGATATCACCTCGGCGGGGATCAGATTTTTATTCCTTCCGATGGTAGAGGAAAGCAGTATATTGTCATAAGCACCCACGCACAGCAGATCATCCAGGTTCATGATCAGTGCATCCTGGGCAATGCCCTTCCATACGCTCATGTCACCGGTCTCCTTCCAGTACATATAGGCCAGTGAGGATTTGGTACCGGCACCGTCCGCATGCATGATGTTGCAATACGCTTTATTGCCTCCCAGCACATCCGGGATGATCTTGCAAAACGCGTTGGGATATAATCCCTTGTCGATGTATTGCAAAGACTGGTGCACATCTTCCTTGGATGCGGAAACGCCCCTTTTGTTGTACCTAG
Source organism: Bacteroidales bacterium (assembly GCA_046545815.1). Taxonomy (GTDB): domain Bacteria; phylum Bacteroidota; class Bacteroidia; order Bacteroidales; family UBA12077; genus JAGXLC01. Next base: position 364 of record JBKGZA010000020.1, on the reverse strand, counting down.
ATTCCTTTGACATCATGTCTGTGTTTAGGACCTTACCGGTCAAATTCTTGCTTTTTTTTGGCAAAAATCAGCCGGTAAGGTGTGACAAAATTACGAATTCGGAGTGGATTAATACAAGAAAAGGCCCTCTTTTATCGGATAGATATATTTGTGGTGAAGAAATTGGCAAAATTTGCAAACGACTAAATCTGGAGTTGTCAGGAGAATCATAATGTCATCCGGTGGTTAACCCGGTGGTCATTCAATTGTATTCGCAGGGATATTGGTTACGTAGTGACTGTCATCGGCCGGGAATCTAATTCGCAGGAATTTTTTAGCCCGAATTATTCACAAATAATTCTGACGCTATTGAAAAACCTGGGTT
>JBKGZA010000019.1:0-27892 GCA_046545815.1 Bacteroidales bacterium | reverse complement strand
AAACAGGATGCTTTCAAGAAATTTAATGTGTTTCCGTTTTGGCTTGTCCAAATTATATATGTATGAACAATTCAGGCGGTAGTATTGTCTTACATACAATGTATAATTCTATTAAAGCTATGGAAAAGAACATAGGAAAAACGGATAAAGTTATACGCATCATTTTGGGTTTGATCATTGGTGCAGTAGGAGTCTATTTCCAGAGCTGGTGGGGTTTAGTGGGTTTAATACCTTTGCTCACGGCTTTTACCGGAACTTGTACTTTGTATTTACCTTTTGGTATTAGCACTTGTTCCACTAAAACAGAGCATTAAAAACATTCGGAACTCGTTTTTTAAAGTCTCATTGTTATTAAAAACGCGGAGTTTTCACATGAGTGCTTTTACTGAATCAGCTGCTTCCTGGAGCGTTATGGCCGATTTTACCTGCAATCCGCTTTCATCGATCAGTTTTTTGCCTTCCTCTGCGTTGGTTCCCTGAAGTCTGACAACTACAGGGACATGGATTTCATCCAGCGACCTGAAGGCTTCTGTAACCCCCTGAGCCACCCTGTCACAACGGACTATTCCTCCGAATATATTGATCAATATGGCTTTTACATTGGTATCTTTCATTATGATTCTAAAGCCGGCTTCAACGGTCTCAGCGTTGGCAGAACCTCCTACATCCAGGAAATTAGCCGGATGGCCTCCTGATAATTTAATGATATCCATAGTAGCCATAGCCAGACCGGCACCATTTACCATACAACCCACATTGCCGTCCAGTTTAATGAAGTTGAGGTTGTTTTTATCCGCTTCCAGCTCTGCCGGATCTTCTTGCGTTATGTCTCTGAGATTCGTGTAATCCTTATGCCGGAACAATGCATTGTCGTCGAGGTTGATTTTGGCATCGGCAGCAAGTATTTTGTTGTCTGATGTTTTAAAAAGCGGGTTGATTTCAATGAGCGAGGCGTCCGTATTCAGATAGGCCTGGTAAAGCTTGGTGACAAACCGAACCATTTCTTTAAATGCTTTTCCGCTTAATCCCAGGTTAAAGGCTATTTTTCTGGCCTGGTAGGTTTGTATTCCCAGACCTGAATGCATCTCTTCCCTGAAAATCAGATGTGGTGTTTTTTCTGCTACCGATTCGATATTCACTCCACCTTCAGTAGAGTACATGATGATGTTTTTTCCTGAGTCGCGGTTGAGCAAAACACCCATATAAAATTCGGCCGGTTCGCACTCTCCTTCATAATATATACCTTGTTCTATAAGAATTCTGTGGACTTTTTTACCTTTTTCGCCTGTTTGAGGGGTAATCAGATTCATGCCCATTATGTTTTTCGCATGCATTTTGACCTCATCCAAAGATTTGGCAATTTTAACCCCACCCCCTTTTCCTCGGCCTCCGGCATGAATCTGGGCTTTTACCGCCCATGTATCCGTACCGGTATTTTCCTGTATACTTTGTGCCGCTTTAACGGCTTGGCCAGCTTTGTTGACCATAATACCCCCGGGCACCGGAACGTTATTTTCTCTGAGCAGGTTTTTTGCCTGGTATTCATGAATATTCATTAAGCATATTTTATTGATGGCATACTACGAATTTATGGAATTTTTGTATATTCCCAATGCTGCTGTGAACATATTGCACCTTTCCAATGCGTTATTATCTGCTTCCCCCACCAGATATATTACACAGAGATTATTTAGATTAATTATAAATTATATGTTATTTTTATAACACTGTTATTTTATTAACAATATTTTCTATATTTGCACGTATGAATGATAATGAATTAACACATGTTCGCAAACAGAATGTTATGAAAGTTTCTGAAATAGCCGAACTGATAAATGCAACAATAGTATGTAATGGCAATGATGACAAAAGGGTCTCCAGAGCTTTTGCATCTGATTTGATGAGCGACGTGCTTACACTTGAAACAGAAAATACATTGCTCATTACCGGACTGGCTAATGTGCAGGCCATCCGCACGGCAGAAATGTCGGATATCAACTGCATTGTGTTTGCCAGAAAGAAAAAGGTGAATGAAGAGATGAAGCAGGTGTCCAGGGAAAGTGACATCGCATTACTTGAAACACCGTTTTCGGTATTCAAAACTTCGGGCATACTTTATCAGGAAGGAATTAAACCCATATTTTAAAGGATGGACTTTGAATATGAAATAAAGGGGGGTGATTTTTCTCGGGCTGGGTTTGCCTCCAGTCACCTGAAAAAAATATTGAAACAGATCAATATTGATCTCAAATTGATCAAAAAAATTGTGATTGCCCTTTATGAAGCTGAGGTTAATATAGTAGCCCATGCTTTTGAAGGAAGGATCAGGGTACATATAGAAACCAACAGGATCAGTATGGAGGTTTCAGATAAAGGTCCCGGGATTGAAGACATTGATAAGGCTATGGAAGACGGCTATTCCACTGCTTCGGAGGAAGTTCGGGAAATGGGATTTGGGGCAGGCATGGGTTTATCCAATATAAAAAACAACTCCGACGAGTTGGAAATCAATAGTACCGTTAATGAAGGTACGGAATTGAAAATCGTTAAAAGACTTAAATAATTATGAGTCAGTCAACTTTTCATCATGCTTTGAAAATACAAAAGGAAATTTGTATCGGCTGCGCCCATTGTATGAATGTGTGCCCTACCGGTGCATTAAGGGTGCGCGAAGGTAAGGCGGTTCTTCTTGAAGAGAGATGTGTCGATTGCGGAGAATGTTATCGCTCTTGTCCTGTAAGTGCCATTAGTGTGGAACAGGACGATTTCAACCGAATATATAATTTTAATTACAGTATAGTCCTTGTGCCTGAAATTTTATTCGGGCAGTTTCCTGAGGATATAGATAAGAATTTGATCACAGAAGCTTTACAGGAAATTGGTTTCAATGAAGTAGTGGAGGTTGAAGAGGCCGCAGAAATCTTGAAAAACACTACCAGTGAGTATATACGGAACACCGATCAGGAAAGGCCCCTTATCTCTGCTTTTTGTCCCGCAATAGTCCGGCTTATACAGGTAAGGTTTCCTTCCCTGGTGGACCATATTATTTTGCAGAAACCTCCACTTAACCTTGCCGCCATTTATTACAAGAAGAAACTTTGCGATCAGGGCATTGATCCTGATAATATAGGCATTTTTTATGTCACCCAGTGTGCGGCTAAGATTGCTGCAGTAAAAAGACCGGTCGGCGATACCAATGTGAATATTGACGGAGTGATCAACCTGGACTACTTGTACAATAAGATATATTCTACGTTGAAAACCTGGAAGGATTCCAGGAAAGCTGCTTCAAATTTTACAGATGATGCACTTTCCCCTGAAAGCGTGAAATGGAGCCTCACTCATGGAGAGGCAGATAACTGTGAAGGAAGGTGCCTGGCAATTGATGGAATACACAATGTAATTGAGATTCTTGAAAAGGTAGAGGACGGGGAGATGGATGATGTGGATTTTCTGGAACTCCGGGCTTGCGACGAGAGTTGTGCGGGAGGAATACTTAACCCGGCCAACCGGTTTCTGACTGTTGAACGCTTAAGAAATAAGGCTCAGAGGTTGAAAAAGGCGCAGGCCTCGGATCAAAAGCCTGCCTCGGGTATTCATGATTATAAGCGCTATCTTTTGGAAAATATAGAGCTTCAGCCCGTAAGTCCGCGGTCCATTATGAAACTGGATGAGGATATGACCCGTGCCCTTAAGAAGATGCGTAAACTGAAAGATTTGATGAATACATTGCCGGGTGTGGATTGCGGAGTGTGCGGAACCCCCAGTTGTTCTGCCCTGGCCGAGGATATTGTCAATCATAAAGCCAGCCTGAAGGATTGTATCTTTATCCAGAGAAAATATGAGCACAATAACCTTCAGCGGCCTGAAGATTCTTATGAGATTATGAAGCACATCTGGGGAAAGAATAAATTGAATAACAACTATTAAAACATTGCATTATGAAAGTGTCAGATTTGGTTGATAATTTAGGGTTGGTTGTATATAGTGGCAAAAAAGGTTTGGACAGAACCATCAAAGGAGGGTACGCATCCGATCTTTTGAGTGATGTGATGGGTAATGCCAGAGAGGGGCAGGTTTGGGTCACTTTGCAGACTCACAAGAATGTAGCGGCCATCGCATCACTTAAAGATCTTGCTGCAGTGATTCTTGTTAAAGGCAACCGACCCGATGAGAATACTGCACGCCACAGTGATGAGGAGGATGTGCCTGTTCTGGGAACAGAAGAAGCTGCTTTTGAGATTACAGGCAAAGTCTACGAAAAGCTTAAGGCAAATGAAATCGTATAGAGCTGATCTACATATCCATACTGTTCTTTCTCCCTGCGGTGACCTGGAGATGAGTCCCGGGCAAATCATAGCCAGGGCTAAAGAAAGGGAGTTGGATATTTTGGGCATCACCGACCATAATTCGACCCGTCAGTGTGAGGTAATGAAGCAGGTCGGTGCGCGGGAAGGTATTCATATTTTATGCGGTGTGGAGATCAATACAAAAGAAGAGGTGCATTGTCTGGCATTTTTTGAAAATTCCGGAAATATCGAGACTTTTGAAAAAATGATGGACAATAATCTGCCGGATTTTAAAAATGATCCTGAAAAATTTGGTTATCAGGCTGAGGTGGATGAAGAGGAGCAAATACTGGATCAACCTGACAAATTGCTCCTCAATGCCCTCGATTTGAATATTGAAGAGGTGGAAAATGAAGTCCATAAAATGGGGGGTATTTTTATCCCTGCCCATATTGACCGGATGCGCAACGGCATAATCGCTCAGTTAGGCTTTATTCCCGAAACTTTGAAGTGTGATGCCCTTGAAATTTCATCTTTTGCGGATCGCAACAGCATGCTTGCCGAATATGGTTATCTTGAGAAGTATATGTTTATTCAGAGCTCTGATGCCCATTACCTGGAGGATATAGGTAAGGTATCCACACTTTTTTATATCGAAAATGCAGGATTTGAAGAGATTAAAATGGCCCTGGCCGGTATAAACGGAAGAAAAGCAGAAATTGTATGAAAACCATTTCTTATCATATATTGGATATCGTTCAAAACTCGCTAAATGCGGGAGCCGATTTGGTGCAATTTTCTATCAGTGAAGACGATGTAAGAGGACTTTTTACCATTGTTATTGAAGACAATGGCAGGGGGATGAACTATGAAACAGTGCAGAAAGCCATAGATCCTTGCTTTACTACAAGAACTGAGAGAAAGGTAGGACTGGGATTGTCACTGCTCAAGCAAAATACGGAACGGACCGGGGGGGATTTTTCGATAGATTCCAAACCCGGAGAAGGAACCTGTGTAAAGGCCGAATTCTTGAAAACCCATATTGACTGTCCGGCAATAGGAGATCTGGCAGGCACCATCCATCAAGTGATGGTATTCAATCCTGCCAAAGATTTTATTTACAGACATAACAAAAATGGAGTGGGTTTTGAGATTGATTCCCGGCAGATTAAGGAGGTTCTGGATCAGCTGCCTCTTTATCATCCGGAAATAAGCAGATGTGTAGAAGAAATAATCAGGGAAAACCTGAATGAATTGCAGAAAAGTGCAGTGGATGAATATTATTGAGTTTTGGATGAAAGATATATTATTTAGAATGAATTTAAATTGTGTGTTAATTTAATAACAGTGTTAAATAAATAACAATTAATTTTATCTTTGTGTCGTATCAAAAAATTGTACAAAGCCGGAAATTTTAAAATATACTGAGCACTATGGCAAAAAAAATTAAATCACTTGAAGACTTAAAGAAGAAAAAAACAGATCTGCAGCAGAAGGTGGATCTGAGAGAGCGTGCCGATCATTCTGAAAATTATGTTCAGGTAAAGGTGGGCATGGCAACAAGCGGAATTGCTTCGGGCGCCAAGGAAGTGATGGATTATCTGATAGGGGAATTGGAGAAGCGCAACATTGAAGCAGTGGTCACACAGGCAGGTGATATGGGATACAGTTATGCCGAACCCACCATTGAGGTTAAAAAGCCCGGCGAAGAGCCTGTCGTATTTGGATATGTAGATACAAAAAAAGCGGATGAGATCATTGAAAGATATATCAAACGCGGAGAGCTGGTAGATGGAATGCTGCCTCAGAATTACAGAACAATCGATGAGGAATAATTAAAAACCGGAGGATTGATCATGGCAAAATATAAGATGCACTTGCTTGTTTGTGGTGGCACGGGTTGCCGGGCCTCAGCAAGTGATTCCATTGCAGAGGGCTTTAAACAAAAGCTTGAGGAGAACAATCTTCAGGATGACGTACAGGTTATTATGACCGGTTGTTTCGGCTTCTGTGAACAGGGCCCGATCGTTAAAGTATTACCGGATAACACCTTTTATACAAAGGTTAAACCTGAGGATAATGAGGAAATTGTGCAGGAACACCTCATCAAGGGACGGCAGGTGGAGCGGTTGCTCTACAAAGATCCGGACAAAGGAGAGCCCATCCACGATTCCAGGAAAATGGACTTTTATAAAAAGCAAATCAGAATAGCCCTCAGAAATTGTGGTTTTATCGATCCGGAGAATATCGACGAGTACATTGCCAGGGATGGATATTTTGCGTTGGGTACTGTGCTTAAAGATATGAGCCGGGAAGATTTGATCAGTGAAATAAAAGAATCCGGATTAAGGGGCCGTGGTGGAGGAGGATTCCCTGCCGGTATGAAGTGGGATTTCGCTTATAAGAATGAGGCTGATCAGAAATATGTGGTTTGTAATGCCGACGAGGGAGACCCGGGCGCTTTCATGGACCGTTCAATACTTGAGGGCGATCCCCATACCGTGCTCGAGGCCATGGCCATTTGCGGGTATGCCATTGGCGCCGATAAAGGGTTGATATACATCAGGGCGGAATACCCCCTGGCGATCAAAAGACTTAAAATTGCCATAGATCAGGCCAGAGAATACGGTTTGCTTGGAGAAGACATTTTTGATACCGGGTTCAACTTCGATATACAATTGCGATATGGGGCAGGAGCCTTTGTATGTGGAGAAGAGACAGCTCTGATCCATTCTATGGAAGGCGACAGAGGCGAACCCACCTTTAAGCCCCCTTTCCCGGCGGAATCGGGTTATCTCGGAAAACCAACAAATGTTAATAATGTAGAGACATATGCCAATGTCCCTGTGATCATTAACAAAGGAGCCGGATGGTTCAATAAAATCGGCACCGAAAAGGCAAAGGGAACCAAGGTTTTTGCACTGGCCGGAAAAGTCAACAATGTAGGGCTTATTGAAGTGCCTATGGGTACCACCCTCCGGGAAGTGGTTTTTGAGATCGGCGGAGGCATTAAGGAGGGCAAGAAATTTAAGGCCGTGCAAACCGGCGGACCTTCAGGCGGTTGTCTGACAGAAGAACACCTGGATACCCCCATTGACTTTGATAACTTGATTGCTGTAGGTTCCATGATGGGTTCAGGGGGGATGATCGTTATGGACGAAGATGATTGCATGGTGTCGGTTGCTAAGTTCTTCCTGGAATTTACCGTAGAAGAATCCTGTGGAAAATGTTCACCCTGCCGGATAGGCAATAAACGGATGCATGAGCTGCTTGAACGAATCACCCAAGGGAAAGCAGAGAAAAAAGATCTTCAGCGCCTGAAAAATATGTGTCATGTGATTGCGGACACTTCCCTGTGTGGCTTGGGGCAGACCGCTCCCAGCCCGGTGCTCTCAACCATGCACAATTTCTGGGACGAATATGTGGCCCATGTGGAAGATCAAAGATGTCCGGCAGGATCCTGTAAGGATCTCATGCGCTACGAGATCATACCGGAAAATTGTGTGGGCTGTACCGCATGTGCCCGTAAATGTCCGGTCGGTGCAATAACAGGCGAAAGAAAACAGGTGCATTATATTGACCAGGATAAATGTATTAAATGCGGCGCTTGCCTGGAAGCTTGTAAATTTGATGCGGTAATCATAAAATAAGGATATAACGATGGAAAAAGTTCAATTGACCATAGATGATAAGCAGGTTGAAGTTCCGAAAGGAACTACCATATATAAAGCAGCCAAAGAGGTTGGAATTGATATACCGGTATTGTGCTACATGAATCTTGAAGATATCGGTGTGGAAAATAAGCCGGGAGGCTGTCGCGTGTGTAGTGTAGAAGTAGAAGGCAGGAAAAATCTTGCCCCGGCTTGTGCGACAGAGGTTTATGAAGGAATGGTAGTGAAAACCCATACCATGCGGGTGATCAATGCCAGAAGAACCGTAGTGGAGTTTGTCCTTTCCGATCATCCCAAGGACTGTTTGACCTGTAAAAAGTCAGGCAACTGCGAATTGCAGGATCTGGCAATCCGGCTAGGTATACGGGAGATCCCCGGACAGGAATACGCGGAGATGTCCACCTATAAAACCGATTATTCTCCTTCTATAGTAAGGGAACTGGACAAATGCATCATGTGCAGAAGGTGTGAGAAAATGTGCAATGATTTTCAGACTGTCGGTGCTTTGTATGCATTCAACAGAGGCTTTGATGCAGCAGTAGCACCTGCCTTTGAAATGGACCTGCAATATTCACCCTGCACCTATTGCGGCCAGTGTGTGGCAGTTTGTCCCACGGGAGCGTTGACAGAGGTGGATCATTCCCGAGATCTGATTGACTCCATTTCCGACCCCAACACAACTGTTGTGGCACAGACAGCGCCCGCTGTTCGCGCGGCATTGGGCGAGGAGTTTGGATATGAGCCCGGCACGCTGGTTACCGGAAAAATGGTTTCCGCCCTTCGCAGGCTTGGATTTGACTATGTGTTTGACACCGATTTTGCAGCAGACCTGACTATTATGGAAGAAGGAGCCGAATTGCTCGACCGGCTTTCAAAATATCTTGAGGGAGACAAAGAGGTGAAAATGCCTATGCTGACATCTTGCTGTCCGGCATGGGTTCGTTTTATCGAGCACCATTTTCCCCAGCTGAAGGATATACCCTCATCGGCCCGTTCTCCGCAACAGATGTTTGGATCGGTGGCAAAAACTTATTTTGCGGATAAAATCAATCAAAAGAGGGAAAATTTGGTGGTCGTTTCTATTATGCCCTGCCTGGCTAAAAAATATGAAAGTCAGAGAGATGAGTTTAAGGTAGATGGCAATCCGGATGTGGATTTTTCAGTCACTACCCGGGAACTGGCCCATCTGATCAGGGAAGCGAATTTCCATTTAAAAGATATGGAAGAGGAAGATTTTGACCGGCCCCTTGGCGAGTCTACCGGTGCCGGGGTCATGTTTGGAACCACAGGCGGAGTAATTGAAGCAGCCACCAGAACAGCTTATGAAATGTATACAGGCAATTCGCTGGAAGGAAAAATAGAATTTGAGCAGTTGCGTGGCTTTGAAGCCATACGTAAAGCGACGGTGGATTTCAACGGTACTCAAATCAACATTGGCATAGCTCATGGATTGGGTCATGCAAGAAAACTTCTTGAGGAAATCGAGCAAGGAAAATCCGAATTTCATGCCATTGAAATTATGGCTTGCCCCGGCGGATGTATTGGTGGAGGCGGACAGCCTTTACATCACAATGATACAGGCATTCTTAAAGCCAGGCAACAAGCCATTTACCAGGAAGACAAAAATAAGCCGATCAGAAAATCTCATGAAAATCCCGAAATCAAGAAGCTGTACGAAGAATATCTTGGTAAGCCTATGGGAGAAAAGGCCCATAAATTGCTACATACACAGTACTTCGATTTGAGCCGGAAAATTGAAATCGAATGATTGACCCATTAAAAACCAGGAGGAATAACTCATGTCCAGAATAAAAGTAAAGTTAAAAGAAAAGGAACTGAATAAGATACAAGAAATATGCAAGGCTCACGGCAACGAGCCGGGTGAACTGATCAACGTTTTACAGCAAACCCAGGAGCATTTAGGTTTTCTTCCTGCTGAAGTGCAGGAGGCAGTGGCCAGTGAATTAGGCTTGCCTGTGGCGAAGGTCTATGGTGTGGTTACTTTCTACTCATTCTTTACCATGATTCCTCAGGGAGAATATCCCATTTCCGTTTGCACCGGTACGGCTTGTTATGTAAGAGGAGCCGATAACGTGCTGCAGGAATTCAAAAGGCAGTTGGGTTTGGAAGTGGGAGAAACCTCCAATGATGGCAAATTTAGTTTGAACTGCCTGCGTTGTGTGGGTGCTTGTGGACTGGCACCGGTTGTGCTGGTAGGAGATAAAACCTACGGAAGGGTAGCACCTGATGGTGTGAAGGATATTCTTTCCGAATATAAAAATGACGAAGAATAAATAGTTGGGTTAGGGGACACTGAATGGGTTTCAGTGTTTAGGTAAAAGGCTGCAGTGAATTATATCTGCGGCCTTTTTACATTTATTTATTATGCAAAAAGGATAAACAATGTCCCATCGGGCAAAGAAGTGAATCACTTGAGGCACCTAATCTAACCCGCGGGGAGATAAATCTATCCTTCAAAGGTTGGAGATACCCTCAAAGGATTAATAATGATCTCTTACAGGATCGCGTATGAACCTTTTTAGAATCCAAAAATTCCTTCAGGGGTTCAAGAATGATCCTCGGAGGATCAACAATGACCCTTAAAGGGTCATAATACGACCATTTTGGTGTGAGTTATTTTCCCAGATGTTTATTCTATAATCAGTTGTTTGGTATAGATATCTTCTCTGGAACGGAGGCGGAGAAAATAAACTCCTTCCTGATGCTCCGGGATTGTAACGGTATGGTTTTCGTTAGCCTCCATTTTGTGTATCTTTTCGTTGTAAATACGTTTCCCTTCTACTGTAAAGAGATCCAGATGAATATCCCTGTGAATTTTATTTTTAAAGACAATACTGAAACGGCCGGATGCAGGATTGGGGTAAACGTGAATGTCTTCCTTGCCTGTAGAGAGTTCATTAGTACCAACAGTACTTTTAGGCTCAAAAGCCACCAGTATGGAGTTGGAGTCGGAACATTGACCGGAGGTACCGGTTACAGTAAACTTGAGTGTATCTTCCGTATCGCCGTCATAAGTAACCCAGGCTGTGGCTCCTGAAGTATAAATCAACCCGCCTTTACCGTTTCCTTCATCGGACCATTTGTATTGTTCGGCCTCTCCATGAGCCTTTAGTTCTACCGTATCGCCAATTGAAGCCTCTACTGCCAACGAATCAAAAAAGATGTGCAGGTTGTCTGAAATTAGCAGATGGTCTGCTTTGCTTATGGAATCCGTGCCATTGGTACCTTCTACTTTCAGACTAATGGTTTTGGTACCCGTTGTGCTGTAAGTGACATCATGGGGGCCTGAACCGGTAGCTTCTGAGGGTTGCGCCCCTTCACCGAAGTACCAGTGATAGGAATTGATATCTCCTGATGATTTGTTGGTAAAAGTAATCGTCTCGGAACTACAGTAAAAGTTTCTTTCGGTTTCAAAAGAAGCCAGCGGATCTTTTTCCCGAGTATAAGCCCTTATGCAAAGATCATAAGGACTGTCAACATCGCTCCCCAGGGCTGTCCATTCTTCATCGTCCGGACTGAACCAGTTCGTGCCCGATTCCTCGATCTCCGGATCGGCATAGTCTGCAATGGTGGTTTCTACCGGCAGCGGATATTCGTATCCGTTGACATCGTATTTGACCTTCACATAGAAATCACCTGTAATATCGGCTTTAACATCAAAAGTGTAATACCCCGGATAGAGTATCTGCCGATCAGTAATGGACTCTATGGGATTTACCGGTTGGCCGTCGCTGAAGTCATCATAAATGGTAATATCAATCACACTACTATAATTATTGACATAAGTGCCCACTTTTTTGACGGTTTCCTCCGGTTGGGCTTCAAACCGCGTCAGACCGTAAAGCACATCCCGCTCGCCATAGCTGAGTGAGGTCACCATGCCCAGCTTGTCATAATAATGGAGGGAATCAATGGCTGAATTGTCCCATTTGATGGGATAAAAAGCATTGTCGGTAAGCACCTGGCTGTCTTTATAGGCCAGGAAGAAATATCCATCATCACCAAAATATTCAGTACCCCAACTGTTTTTAATAATCCAGGCTCCCTTGGTATCGGGTGCTCCCTCAATGTCTTCAACTACTTTGTTGTCATCCCATCCGACAATGAGAATTCCATGATCTGCTTGCTTATCACCGTCGTAATACCAGGTATAATCCATAAAATTGTAGTATTCAGATTGTTCTCCAGCATACATGGAGGTGGCAATAGCCCCGTAATTCATGATGATCCGTTTGACCTCATCAATGTCTTTTGGCAAGTAACGGGCTTCGGGCCACAATGCAAGGGGTTCTTCCCGGACCGTGCACTTTGAGCTATCAGCCAGCTCGTCGTATGGATCAAGCGTTTCATCTATCGGGCCGTTAAAACGGTTCAAATAGGCGGTGGCCATGTACACATTGCCCCCATCTGAAGGATCCCATTCATACCCGCTACAGGTAACCATATTTTTTTCAGAAAGATCGTATTCACTTCCTTCCAGCATCAGCCATCTCGACTCAATGGCTGCAAGGGAGCTGAAAGCCCAGCAGGTGCCAAGGGTGTCCTGGTCTTTAACTTCTGTCACATAACCTTCATCTCTCAGATCATAAGAGCTTGGTAGTTGCTGACTGGCTTTCAGTGTTTCATCCTTCTTATCAAAATTTTTGAAACTGACCTTATAAGGAGGCGGAACATAACCGTTCTTCTTAATTGCCGGCCGGGCTTTTAGTTTCAGGGATTGCTGGTATTCCTTAAAATCAGGGTTTAAGGGAGCCCGTTCAAGCTGCTCCTGGCCATGGCCAGCAGTATGGGTTAAGGCTGCCGCAATAAGAAAGAGGTAAAGGTATTTCATATCCGGAAGTTTTAATAAGAAAGAAATGTTTTCAAAATGTCCGATTATTTCATTTTGGAGCCAATTTGTTTATTTTGACTTCCGGAGGAAACAATCATTAATGCTTGCAATATATGAAAAATACTCAATTTTTTCCCGTCATGGGGATATTTTTATTGATTTTAAATACCTTCGTGGCTTCAGCGAGTGCACCTCAAAATTTTCCTGATATGGAATCAGACACCAACAAAAAGGGAGGAATAGTCTTTTTCAGAACCAACCATCTGGCGGATATGGAAGATTTTTATTTGCAGAAGATAGACTGCGAACTGTGGCTTGATCAAGGCGCGTGCAAAATTTTTCAGCATGGCAACATGCTGTTTGGCTTTTGTAAAAGCGAGGCAGTGGATCAGGAAGGAACCATTACTTTTTTCTATCCCAACAGGGAGCAAGTTGACCGCATGTATAAAAAACTGGAAGATGTTGCCCTGAATCCTCCGAAAATGAATGAGCAGTTCAATATTTACAATTTTTATGCCCGGGATATCGAGGGGCATCTTATTGAATTTCAATCATTCAACCATGAGTTGAAACCTTATTAATACCTTTAAATCAATTAAACCTGAAAGCTTTTATAATATCAAAGATTAAATGCATCCGATCGTTGAACCATTAAAATATATCATTGTGAAAAAACTGGGAATGCTAATTATTTTAACCGGAATCATTATGGGATACTCTAATTGTCAACAGAATAGGAATTTTTCGGAAGAGAATCCGTTTTTCAGTGATTATCAAACACCATTTGAAGTACCGCCTTTTGACAAGATAGAGTCGGGACATTATAAACCCGCTTTTGATAGGGCGATGGAAAAACATAATGAAGAAATTGAGGAAATAACTAATAACCCCGAAGACGCTACTTTTGAAAATACCATTGAGCCTATGGTTCATAGTGGTAAACTGCTTGAAAGAGTCTCTTATGTGTTTTATGGCTTAAACAGCGCCAATACGAGCGACACCCTTCAGGAGATAGCCAGGGATGTTTCCCCGAAGCTTTCTTCTCACAGGGATGAGATCATGCTTGATGCTGAGTTATTCCAAAAGGTTCAAAGCGTTTATAACAAAAAAGATCAACGGAATTTTAATCAGGAACAATCTTATTTACTTGAGAACCTGTATAGGGATTTTGTCAGAAGTGGCGCCAATCTGCCGAAAGATGAACAGGCACAACTGAAGGAAATCAACAAAGAACTTTCATCGCTTACACTCGAATTTGAACAAAATGAACTGAAGGAGACCAACAATTTCGAGCTGGTGATTGAAGATGAGGAAAACCTGGCCGGTCTGCCTGAATCGGTTATCCAAACTGCAGCCGAAACAGCCGAAGAAGAAGGACATAAGGGAAAATGGGTATTCACCACCCACAAGCCCAGTATGCTTCCTTTCCTTACCTATGCAGAGAATCGCAAATTAAGGGAAAAGCTGTATAAAGCTTATTTGAAAAGGGGAAACAATGACAATGAATATGACAATAAAGATATCCTGTCAGAGATCGTAAAGCTTCGTGTAAAGAAAGCCCACTTGCTTGGATACGATACTTATGCCGATTACAGGCTTGAAAACAGAATGGCAAAGAATCCGCAAAATGTGATGGAGCTTTTGAATCAACTTTGGGATGCAGCGCTACCAGTGGCTAAGGAGGAAAGAGAACAGATGCAGAAAATCATCAGGGAGGAAGGACATGAATTTAAGTTGAAAAGCTGGGACTGGTGGTATTATGCTGAGAAATTACGCACACAAAAATATGATCTGGATGACAGTGAGCTAAGACCCTATTTCCAGCTTGATAACGTATGCCAGGGGGCGTTTGATGTGGCTACCCGCTTGTTTGACATTACTTTTACCGAGCTGAAGGATATTCCGAAACCCCATCCGCAAGCCAGAGCATGGGAAGTGAACGAATCCGATGGCTCACATCTGGGTGTGTTATATATGGATTTTCATCCGCGGGAAAGCAAAAACGGTGGGGCTTGGTGCGGAAGTTACCGAGGGCATTACAAAGCAATTGACGGAGAGGAAGTTCATCCAATAAAGACCATTGTTACCAATTTTACCACACCAACGGAAAACAAACCTGCCCTCCTGAGTCTGGATGAGGTGGAAACCTTGTTTCATGAATTTGGTCATGCCCTCGACGGGTTGTTTGCAGAAAATACCTACCCGGAAACATTTGTGGCCAGGGATTTTGTTGAATTGCCTTCGCAGATTATGGAACACTGGGCGATACATCCCCAGGTGCTGAAATCTTATGCCCGCCATTACGAGACCGGTGAAACCATTCCCGATGGACTGATTGATAAGATTGAAAAAAGCCAGTATTTTAACCAGGGTTTTGCCAATGTAGAATATCTTGCTGCTTCTATGCTTGATATGGCTTATCATACACTCTCCGAGCCCAAAGATCTTCAGGTGATGAAATATGAAAAGAATTACCTGGATTCCATTGGATTGATTGATGAGATTGAACCCCGCTACCACAGCACTTATTTCAGTCACATTACAGGAGGCTATGATGCCGGTTATTACAGTTATATATGGTCAGCCGTGCTGGATAATGATGCTTTTGAAGCCTTTACAGAGAAGGGTATTTATGATCAGGAAACTGCAGGGGCATTCCGGGAATTGCTGGCCAAAAACGGTATAGCCGATCCTATGGAATTGTTCGTTGAATTCCGCGGCCGTGAACCGAAAATCGATGCACTGTTGAGAAACAGAGGCCTGGAGTGATTCTCTGCTTCAGAAAAAAGATTGAAAGGATTGCAGGATGGTTTATCTGTTTTGCAATCCTTTTTTTAATTGGTGTTTTCTTATCAACTATGGGTTATGCTTTCAATGCAGTAAAACTGTACTATAAAATGCGTCTCTGTTTTGTTAAAATTTAAGATCTTCAAAAAAATAAATTTTATAGCAATAGCTATCAGGTTGTATCGTTAAAAAAACAGACTCCCAAACTTAATACCTTACTCATTGACCACATTTTAATATATTCATCTTCTCCCGTCTTTCGGGAAAGGATGAGGATATGTGTATATGTTGTGATTGTTAACCTGAAAAATTGAACGTTTATGATAATAAAAAAGTTAACAATAAATTTTGCAATGCTATGTATAATAGCAGTTTTTGCAGCCTCTTGCAAAAGAAAAGCACAGTTAATAGTAAGGAATTCTTCTTCAGTAGAACAAAAGGATGCCCCTGTGGTGGTCGAACGTGAAAAGTAGAGGAAAAAATCGGGCGGCCTGTTGCATTGGGTGAAACCCTTCTTCTGCTGGACAAACAGGGCGATACCATCCCGTTTCAGTTGGATGATTTAGATAATGACGCAAAATGGGATGAGTTGGCATTTGTTTATGACTTTACCCAAAACAGTGAGGATACCATTGCCATGGAAGTTATTGACACTGCTGAAGCACCCGAATATGAGCCCAGAACCAATATTCGTTTTGTGACCCTCGAGGAACCGGGAGAGGAAATACAGGAAGCTGAACGCCTGGGTTATAAACAGATGGGTGATCGTGAAGATGTTTATCAGATGGAAGGTCCTGCCTGGGAAAATGACAGGGTAGGATTTCGTAATTTTTTTGATCCGCGTAATACCATAGACATATTCGGAAAAACGACAGGTGAAATGGTATTCGATGATGTAGGCATCAGGGGCCAGGATTATAGCACGATGGATGACTGGGGAATGAATATTCTTGAAATCGGCCGTTCATTGGGTGCCGGTGCCATTGGTCTGAAGATCAGGGATTCGCTTGTACGCATAGGACCTGCAGGCCAGGGAACCTTTACCCGTGTATTTGAAGGTCCCGTTCGTTCCTGTCTCCGGTTTGAATTTGAGGATATTATGATTTATGGCAACAACTATAAAGTCATTCATGATATTACCATTTGGCCGGGCACATAGGGATACAAAGGTGAGGTTGAAATACTCCCGGTCGGGAACTTATTATGCCCTCATGGATTTGTCCGATCAGAGCATAACCTATCACATGTACGCCGGTTGGGAGAAATCAGCAGAAAAATTTGCTGAAGAAGATCAATTTGTCAGATATGTGCAGTATCAGGCACAAAAATTCACCACTCCTGTTGAAGTGGTGAAATTATGTCTGATGTTCAATGAAAGGAGCGTATATAATTTTTTGCTGTAGGATGAGGCTGTTCAAAAATTTCGGAATTTTTCAATAGCCTCATCTTATTTTCCCGTTTGGTTGATGAATATCAGGAGGGAATTTGGATATTGACCCGTAAAAATCATTTATCCTTGTCTGATACCCGTAAAAAATTTGTCCTTTATCCGAAATAGAAATCGCTTTCAATTTGTTTGAGCAAATCACCAGTGAAATAAAAAATAAAGCGTAAAGTGCCGTCTGAATTGGCTATTTGAATGGTATCACCTACAGGCCTGCTTATCCCGAAAAAAGATTTAAACCTGGTTTTGCTTATGCCCGGACGGATGCAGGGGTTCAGTGAAAGTTCAGGGGAAACCAGATGCAGGTATATCATAAAATTTTTTTCATGTGTGCAGTAAAATTTTATGGTATCCTTTTTTCCTGAAAAATGATAGATGGTATCAATCTTTGAACTATCATGGATATTGCGAAATGGTTCTTTTTTCAATGGGAGCATTTTTGAATGCTTTTTTTGTAAGGATTCAATGGTGAAAGTTTCAACGGCCTTGTTGGTAAACGTGTCACTGATAAAAGTGGGGAGCTCTTTCGTTAACCTTTGAGAATAGCTGGCTTCTATTCTTATTGTATCGCATGCTTCCTCTGAGGTGTGAGTAGCATTCTTCTTGGAACTACATCCAATCTGCAGAATTATCACCAAAAAAAGCAAGACACCAGGAAAAACTTTTTCAGACATCTTTTTTTATTTGATTGTGTGGGATTTTCCATCAAATCCCGTTAATTAGAGGCTGTCTATAATATCCGCTGGCTGCGTTACGCTCGTTTTTCATGCCAGTCATCCGGCAGCCGCCGGAATCCTGGCATTCAAAACTTACAAGCCTTGCCGGCGAAGATTCTAGACGAGACTCTTTCAAATCTCTTTGACTTTATGGACAAACACTAATTCGACTCTGTTCATAATGGATTAATTTCCTTATAAAATCCAAAGATAGTAAATAATTACCACAAAATCATCCCTGATTTATGCAATGTAGCTTACAATTATTTATCTGCGTTCTGGAGCATAGCTTGACGTAGTTTGTTTTGAGGCAAAGTAAATCTTGTTTTTTTTGCCTTTAAATCGGAAGGTATCTACTTTTTGTTTTTGGCGGGCGTATGTTTTAACTTCAAGAACATTTTCCCCTTCCTTCAGAGGAATTCGTGTGTAGTGTATCGAATGGGGCAGTGTTTGCCAGTTTCTGGTATCCGCCTGTTCGGTAAGGGTATTGACAATATTTACTATTGTTCCCAGATTTTTATCTTCTTCGTCGGCCAGAGCTTCCAGAGCTTTCTTGGTGGCAAGTCTCAGTATGGCGTTTCCCAGTTCGCGGAGCATTCTGTCATGGAGTGTTTTGAATGCAATTTCATTGATATTTTGAGCCATCTCAAAGGAATGTTTTTGATCCTCCAGAAAAAGAGCAGCATCCTGGTAAACAGGTTTTCTTTCAAGGTACCGTGGAAAAGCGACTTTAAAAAAGCGAAGTTCGGAGAATGCTTCCTTTTCTTTTTTACTTTTATCTCCAATATAGATAGGAAAAGAAACGTCCAGCTCCCTGCTTTGCATGGTCACATAATTATCTCTGTGGCTCGGGATCTTTCTGAAGTGGATGTTCCATTCGTCTTTTACAGGACCGAATCCATTCAGCCAGAAAAAAATCACCTCTCCGTATTCTTTTGGTGTATAGCTGAAATTTATGTTAAATTGCTCCTCGTAATGTTCGACTTCATCCTGGAATCCTGTTAGATATGCGGTTTTCAGCAGGTCTTTTTTTAGCTGAGGGGGAACAGACATATTGAAATATTCCTTGTAATCCTCCTTATAAGTTTCGTAGGCATTTCGGTAAGCAATAAAAGCATTGTTGTAATCACCGGCAGCTTCATAAAGCATCCCCATCAGGTTATGGGCAAAGGCATCCCGCTGATAGCGGTTTTTATGGTCCTGGTATTTGTCATTGATCTGATTCAAACGAATATTGATCCTCCGGCATTCGACAAGGGCATTTTCATAGTCCTGGAGCTGGATGTAATTTAGTGCTGTAAAGTAATGGAGCATGACCGATTCAAAATCCTCGGGCCTGTATGGTTTGACATCGGGATTCGTCACCAGTGAAAGGGCTTCGAGACTATAGTTTGTTATGTAATCTTCTATGATTTTATCTGCTTGCTCAAAATGCCGGTTACTTTCTTCATAATCACGAAGCATCCATTCTACATATCCATGATTCAGATAATACAGCAGTTTATTTTTTCCTTCTTTCTCATGCTGATTATTATTTAACCATTGTTCTGCTTTATGAAACTCATTGCTTACGATGTAATGCTGAAATTGTTGGTGTTGCTGATAATAGGTTGCACATCCACCCGCTATTAGTCCAAATAAAAGAAACAGGAGGATTTGATTTTTTCGTTCGGTTTTCGCCATGAGCCCTTCAATGATAGAGCACTAATTATTGATGTATTTTCTGATATTTTTGTCGCCCATCCAAACAATTTCGTTGGTTTCCAGATTGGATAATTCAAAATTTATCTGATAATTGACGACCTTTTCATTTCTATAGGAGTCAACGATGCTGTTGATGGTTCCCTGAAGCATGAAGTCAGCCCCCAGTTCCTGTCCCCATTCTTTTGCCGTTTTTGAGGAAGCAAAGTCCTGTTGATCGGCTCTTTCTGCTCTCAGGTCATCCCGCTCGCTTCCTGCCTGAACAAGCCTGGCAGAGCCGTCTCTGATGATGGCCTTTTCGATATCCTTAATAAAGGTTTCTGCATCAATATGTTCATGGCTTTTGTTTCTCACCAGACCTACAATTAGTATCGGCCTGGCACCATGATGGTTTCCTTTATAATTTTCAAGCCATTTTCCATTTATCACCTGCTCTGTTAAAGCTTCTGCAACCAGGCGGGAATCTGTGTCATTCCAGCGTCCGCTCAGGTCCATTTCCTGATCGCTCCCGATTCTCCTCACTTCCCTCTTGGGACTGCAGTTATTGAGTACCGGGATCACAAAAGAAACCAATACAATAAGGATGAGTGATCTCATAAGATTAATATAAATGAATATTTTTATTTGAGGTTGTCAATCAATTTTTTCATCTCTTCTTCCAGTTCCTTACTAACGGGTACTAAAGGAAGCCGAAGATGATTCCTGATGATGCCTTTAATTTTCAATGCACATTTTATGCCAGCCGGATTGCCTTCGGCAAATAATTTTTCGATAATGGGCAACATTTTGTAATGGATTTCGCGAGCCGATTGAAAATCATTTTTTAAGGCATAATTGATCATTGTGGTCCATTCTTTCGGGAATGCATTTCCTGCCACTGAAATGACCCCTTCAATTCCAATGGCCATTAAAGGAAGGGTAATACCATCTTCACCTGAAACGACCGTAAAATCTTCCGGTTTATTTTGGATGATATGCATGGCCTGTGTGAAACTTCCCGAAGCTTCTTTGACCGCAACAATATTGTCAAAATCTTTAGCCAGTTGTACTATGGTTTCCGGCGCGATATTTTTCCCCGTACGGCCGGGGACATTGTATAAAATGACGGGAACCGGACTCTTTTCGGCAATAGTCTTAAAATGCTGATAAAGGCCTTTCTGCGTAGGCTTGTTGTAATAAGGAACTACCGAAAGAATTCCGTCAATGCCATTAAAGTCGGTTTTTTCTATTTTTTCAAGAATGGCAGATGTATTATTTCCGCCAATCCCGAGTACAAAAGGCAATTGTTTCTTATTTGCATCTTTTACCGTGTCTACAACAGCTTTCGTTTCTTCATTCGACAGGGTCACCGATTCTCCGGTGGTTCCTAAGATAACCAGAAAATCAATGTGGTTTTCGCTGAGGAAATGAATGTGCTTCTTTAATGCGTCATGATCTATAGAATGATCTTCTGCAAAGGGTGTGGTTACAGCAACACCGGTTCCTACAAATTTCTTGGTGGACATAACGTTACTACTCTTTATTGATTCGACTTATGTAATATATTATCTGATCTATAAAATACTGAAGATCATGATTTTTATTTATTCTGAACATCATGTCGTGTTCTTTGTCCGATGTGGATTCCCTGCCTATCTTAAAATGGGCTTTGGACAGATTGTTGACATATTTCGGTGGAAACTGGTCGGAAGGGGTGAGGTCAAAAAGGATGTCAAAAGGCTTGTTTATGAATTTTTCGATCATCGGATCAGTGGGAATATATATCCAGTTTAGATCTTTGGAGGTGAATACGTTGATGCGGCTAACGCCGATGTAGTTATCAGGGATTTCTTTCTGCGGGCAATAAGCAAGGGTGAAGGTTTGGAGCTTTTTGTCCGCAAGAAAATCCAAAAATTTTTTTATGGTCTGGTGGGATTGGGTTTCATCCAATGAAAACAATACGCCTACCGTTTGGGCAGTATCAAAGTTAAAAACTGCTTTTCTTCTTTTAAAAGATTTTTGTCTTTTTCTTAACAGCCAGTTGGCCAGTTTTAGCTTTATCTTTTTCAAAATATTTGTTTCTTTGTTAACAGGTATCAAATATATATATTTTCTTGAAGGCTATTGACTGATCATGGTTAAAAAATCTTCCTCCGAGATGATTTCTATATCATTTTTCCTGGCTTTTTCCAGCTTTTTCGGGCCAATGTCCCTTCCTGCCAGAAGGTAGTCGGTTTTGGAAGATACCGATGAGGTATTTTTTCCTCCGTGTTTTTGGATCATTTCTTTGATTTTTTCCCTGGAGTGATTATCAAAAGAGCCGGATATTACGATGGTTTTTCCCTCCAGTTTTCGGTTGCCTGTCTCCTGAGCTTCTTTTTCCATTTCCAGATTGACTCCGGCCTTTTTCAGTTTGTGGATGATTTCAATGTTCTCGGATTTTTGGAAATATTCAAGAATGCTGTTGGCGATCCGGGGGCCGATCTCGTTTAAGGCCGTCAGTTCTTCATAAGTGGCATTGGCCAGTTTGTCGATCGACCTGAAATGTTCTGCAATTGTTCTGGCTATTGCTGCTCCGACGAACCTTATGCCCAGTGCATAAAGGACACGAGGGAAAGGAACTTCCTTCGACTTTTGAATGCTGTTGATAAGATTTTGGGCCGATTTATCCGCAAAACGATCCAGTTTCAGAAGGTCTTCTTTTTTCAGAGAGTAAAGGTCACCGAAATCTTTCACCAGGTTTTTTTTGTAAAGTGCGTCTATGG
Source organism: Bacteroidales bacterium (assembly GCA_046545815.1). Lineage (GTDB taxonomy): Bacteria > Bacteroidota > Bacteroidia > Bacteroidales > UBA12077 > JAGXLC01. The sequence continues at coordinate 5,685 of JBKGZA010000019.1, read as the reverse complement.
TAGCTTCTGCTGCTTCAATGTTCATAGCCTTTCTGGAGACAAAATGTTCAATTTTTCCCTTGATCTGAGGCGGGCAACCGGTTTCATTGGGACAGTAATGCCGGGCTTCACTTTCCGGTTTGACAAGTTCGGTGCCACATTCGGGGCAATAGCGAACGAATTCTATCTTCTTGCTGTCAGCGGGCCTTTTTTCCTTGTTGACCCCCACGATTTTGGGAATGATCTCTCCGCCCTTTTCGATATAAACGGTATCATTGACTCTGGCATCCAGTATCTTGATCTGGTCTTCATTGTGCAGGGAAGCCCGTTTTACAATGGTGCCGCTCAGATGTACCGGTTCGAGATTGGCTACAGGGGTGACGGCGCCGGTGCGACCAACCTGAAAGTCTAAACTCAGCAGTTTGGTTTCTACCTGTTCGGCTTTGAATTTATAGGCTATAGCCCAGCGGGGTGATTTTGCCGTGTGCCCCAGTTCCTCCTGCTGGTCATAGGAATTCACCTTGATGACCACACCATCTATATCATAGGGGAGGTTTTCCTTTTCCTTATCCCAGTAATTGATGTAGTCAAAAATTTCGTTGATGTCACGACACTTCTGTATCTGGGCAGAAATTTTAAATCCCCATTCTTTGGCTTTTATGAGATTTTCATAATGATACCTGTAAGGCAGGTTTTCACCGACCAGGGAATACAAAAAACAGTCAAGAGGTCGTTTTGCCACCATGGCTGATTTCTGAAGTTTTAAGGTCCCGGCGGCAGCATTTCTTGGATTGGCAAAAGGTGATTCACCCTTCTCTGTTTTTACCCTGTTGATTTGCTCAAAAGCTTGGTGAGAAAACAATATCTCTCCCCGGATGACAAATTCAGCCGGATAATCGTCACCCATCAAATTCAATGGGATGCTTCTGATGGTTTTTACATTGTCCGTGACATCATCTCCCTGCATGCCGTCACCTCTGGTGACTGCCTGCTCCAATTTGCCATTTCTATAGGTTAAGGCTATGGCAACACCATCATACTTCAACTCGCATACGTATTCAATTTCTCCTGAGAGCTCTTTTCTGATTCTTTTTTCAAAATCGGTGACCTCTTCGGGAGAATAGGTATTGTCCAGTGAATACATGGGATAACGGTGCCTCACCTGTGTGAATTCTTTGTTGATGTCACTCCCTATACGCCGGGAAGGGGAATGCTCATCCTTTAGGTCAGGAAATTGTTCTTCAAGCTTAATGAGCTCATTCATTAACGAATCGTATTCAAAATCGCTGATCTCAGGCTGGGCCAGTACGTAGTATTTATAATTGTGTCGCTCAATTTCTTCTCTTAACTTCTCAATTCTTTTTTTGGCTTCTTCCTTGTTCATTGTTTCTGTGGGTTTGTACAAAATTAATAAGCCCGGATTAAAGTACAAGAAATGGAAAAATATCCTGGATGCAATTATTTATACTGATTTTTAGTAAAAAAATAAAGGGGTTCCCAAAAAATTCGCAACCTTTGGTTTTTGGCTACCCCCTTATATTTTCAGCTTGTTCGGAACGATTACTTCTGGAATTTACCCATAAGTTCAGCCATGGCTATGGTATGTTCCTCAACTTTTTTGTCAAATTCATCCATAGAGCTTATCTTGTCTAATGTTTCAACATCAAGGGCATGGAGCCTGAAATAATACCTGTGTACTCCCGAAGGGGGACAGGGGCCTCCATAACCTTTTTTTCCAAAATTGTTTTCTACCTGCTTGCCGGGAACAGAATTTTCTTCGATCTTCCTTACGTTTTTACCGATGTCGTATACGAGCCAGTGAACAAATGTGCCGATGGGGGCATCCGGGTCTTTTACGCTCAGTGCAAAGCTTTTTGTTTCTTCGGGTACATTTTCCCAACTCAGCTCAGGATTCACATCTTCACCTTTACAGGAATATTTTACAGGAATAAACTCCTCATTTTTAAAAGCTGTACTATAAAGTTCCATAATACCTCCTGATTTTTTATTTTTTTTTCTGGAGAATGATTGCATTCCTACAATGGAAACAATCAGTATAAATCCAACTGTGATAATGAAATTCCGTTGGATATTGCTTTTTTTCATTTCTTTCTGATGAGGTTGATTGATTTTTCAAATTTATATAATTTACTCAAGATTGTCAATATTTGGATCAGGTCATTATGGACTCTTCGAACAGGAATTTCATACCTTATCCCATTTTTGTTAAATTTCGGATCAAAAAAGATTCAGATGAAAGATATCAATGAATTCAAGCGTTATGCCCATGAAATGGTTGAGTGGATTGCCCGCTATTTTGAGGAGATAGAGGATTATCCTGTGAAATCGCAGGTTAAGCCCGGAGAAATTTACCGGGAGCTGCCCGATGAGATGCCGGAACAAGGGGAAAGCCTCTCTCAGATGCTTTCGGATGTGGATAACATTTTGATGAAAGGCATCAGTCATTGGCAAAGTCCCGGATTTTTTGCTTATTTCCCGGCCAACTCCAGTATTCCATCGCTTCTGGCCGAGATGATAACCGCTGCGATAAGTGCCCAGTGCATGAAATGGGAAACATCTCCTGCTGCCACTGAGCTCGAGGAAAAGGTTATGAACTGGTTGAAGGGGGCCACCGGTTTGCCCGGTTTTTTTCAGGGAACCATTCAGGATTCCGCTTCAACTGCCACACTGGTCTCTTTGCTAACTGCAAGGGAGAAATTTAACAATTATACAATTAATGAGAATGGGTTCGTAGATCAGGGTCCTTTCAGGATATACTGCTCGGAAGAAACCCACTCCTCTATCGAGAGGGGAGTGAAAATTGCCGGGTTTGGCAGGAAAAATCTGGTGAAGATGGAAGTGGACGGCTATTATCGACTCAGGGCTGATAAGTTGGATGAGGCTATTGAAAAGGATAAAAAAGAGGGAAAGGTACCTTTATGTATCATTGCCACTCTGGGCACCACTGGGTCAACGGCCGTTGATCCGCTGCCTGAAATAGCCGGTATAAGCAAAAAGCATAACCTTTGGCTTCATGTGGATGCCGCCTATGCAGGTTCTGCCCTGATCCTTCCGGAATATCAATGGATGATCGAAAGGGTGGAAGAAGCCGATACATTCGTTTTCAATCCCCATAAATGGCTTTTTACTAATTTTGATTGTTCTGCCTATTTTGTAAAGGACAAACAGACACTGGTCAATACTTTTCGGCTCATACCCGAATACCTTAAGACCCGTTCGGATGAACAGGTTAACAATTATTCAGACTGGACGATTCCCCTTGGCAGAAGATTTCGGGCACTGAAACTGTGGTTTGTGCTGCGTTATTATGGTCTTCAGGGTTTACAACAAAAGCTCCGGGAACATATTGAAATGGCAGGAGAGCTGAAACAATGGATTGAACAGCATGATGATTTTGAAATGCTTGCACCGGTCACCATGAACGTACTGTGTTTCCGTTATAATCCAGAAAATATCGATTCCGAAGAAAAGCTTAACCGGATGAATGAACAATTGCTTCACAAGATCAATGAGACAGGCGAAATCTATATGTCCCATACCCGGTTGTCGGGAAAATATACCCTGCGGATGGTCGTGGCTCAGACCGACGTGGAGAAAAGGCATGTGGAAAAAGCATGGAAGGTGATACAGCAGAAAGCGGAAGAAATAAAGGGAGGTTAAGCACCAAATCCCAAATCCCAAATCCCAAATAACAAATAAGCACCAAAACCCAAATTTTCAATGATCCAAACACCATAAGCTAAAGTTGGGAGACCCTTATTTTGGAATGTTTAGAATTTCGGTAATTGGAATTTGGAAATTATTTGAAATTTGATGCTTGTTATTTGTGATTTATTTAGAGTTTGGTACTTGTTATTTGTAATTTAGAGTTTTATATACTTCTTCTCCCTTCACAAAAGTCCTCAACACCTTCACCTCCGGCACTTCTTCCATCTCAATCTCCATGATGTCCTTATCGGTTACCACAAAATCAGCCTGTTTTCCTTTTTCAATGCTCCCTTTTTCGTCTTCTTCGAACATCGAGCGGGCTGCCCAGATGGTCATTGCTTTAAGGGCCTGTTTGCGGGTAAGCGCATTTTCAGGCTGGAATCCTCCTTCCGGATATCCTTCAAGGTCTTTTCTTGCCACACCGGCATAGAATCCATACATCGGATTAATATCCTCGACCGGAAAATCGCTTCCATTACAGAGCCATCCGTTTTGTTTCAGGAGTTTTTTATATGCGTAAGCATTTTTGAGCCTGTTTTGGCCAAGCCTTTCATCGGCCCAGTACATGTCGGAAGTGGCATGGGTGGTATTTATAGCCGGAATCACGGAGTATTTATTAAATAAAGAGAAGTCATCGGGATGAATCACCTGCGCATGCTCTATTCTCCATCTTCTGTCGTTTTGGCCGCCCAGAATGTTGCTGTAGATATTCAGCACCGAGCGGTTGGCTGAATCACCAATAGCATGGGTGTTTACCTGGTAGTTGTGCTCGTAAGCCTTTTGGGCATGCTCTCTCAGTTCTTCCTTTGATGTAACCAGGAAACCGGTATTGTCCGGTGCATCTGAATAGGGCTCCAGCAGGCAGGCGCCTCTGGATCCGAGCGCCCCGTCTGCGAATAGCTTGATGGATTGGATGTGCATGTGGTTTGTCCTGTATATCCCCTTTTCCATGAATGCCTCATAATTTTTTTCCGACGGGCTTAACATGACATAGGTTTGCATCTTCAGCTTACCTGCCTGCTGAAGGGAGTCCATCAGATGTATGGATTCATAGTCCAGGCCGGCATCCACTACTGAGGTAAGCCCGACACCGAAACAGTTCTGGGCCCCTTTTTTCAGTGCGGAGATCTTTTCCTGCCTGTCCGGCTCCGGGATGACTTTGGATACGAGGCTGGTCGCATTATCTACGAGGATACCGGTGGGTTCACCATTTTCTACATATACCTTTCCGCCTTCAACATCCGTTTCTGCAGTTATACCCGCTCGCTCCAGTGCTTCTGAATTAACCAGTGCTGCATGCCCGTCTATCCGGTTCAGAAAAACCGGTTTATCTGGAAACAGCTTGTCCAGTTTTTCTTTGGTTGGAAATTTTGTGTCTGCCCAGTCATTCTGATCCCAGCCTCTTCCCAGAATCCATTCGGAATCATGGGTTTCATCATATTGCTTCAGCTTCTCCATAATTGCTTCGAATGACGATGTCCCCACCAGATCTACCTGCCGCAGATCCATGGAATAACCATAGAAATGGCTATGGGCATCAAAAAAACCCGGATACACGGGTCTATCTTCGAGATCCAGGGTTTTGTCACCGGCATATGCTCTGGTAATTTCTTCCGTGGCACCAACTTTCAGTATTTTTCCATCCTTAACTGCAAAGGCTGAAGCGACGGTGAAATGGTCATCTACGGTGTAAATCTTGGCATTCTTGACGATCAGATCGGCATCTTTCTTCATATTTCCGCAGGAATAGGTCATCAATGATAATACAGAGAGGATAATGAGAATGTTTTTCATTTGCAGCCTGTGTTTTTTTATTAATTAGTTTTTGTCCATAAATTCAAAGAGATTTGAAAGAGTCTCGTCTAGAATGTTCGCTGGCAAGGCTTGCGAGTTTTGAATGCCAAATTTAGAGACGTACGGCTGTACGTCTCTACCAGATATAATTGACTGGCATGAAGAACTAGCGTAACGCAGCCA
>JBKGZA010000018.1:0-28385 GCA_046545815.1 Bacteroidales bacterium | reverse complement strand
ACTGCCAACTTCTTCCTCAAACTCCTGTCAAACTCTTTATCCAATGGCCTCATTGAATGCCAAATTATTCCGTTTCGATTTCCTTGAACGTAAACAGCGATTCCCTGTAGTCCTGTATCGGGGCACAACTGCACATCAGGTGCCGGTCGCCGTAACCGTCGTCTATCCGGCTTACCGGTGGCCAGAACTTGTTGTCTTCAATCCACTTTAGGGGATATGCTGCTTTCCGCCGGCTGTAAGGCCTGTCCCAGTCATCGGATGTGGTCACTTCCGCCGTATGCGGAGAATTCTTCAGCACGTTGTTCTCCGTATCGGCTTTGCCTTCTTTAATTTCCATGATTTCCCCGTAGATGGACAGCATGGCTTCGATGAAACGGTCCAGCTCTTCCTTGGATTCGCTCTCCGTGGGCTCGACCATCAGTGTGCCGTGAACCGGGAACGACAGGGTAGGAGCGTGGAAACCGTAATCCATAAGCCGTTTGGCTATGTCTGCTTCAATGACGTTGGCCATAGACTTGAACTGCCTGCATTCCAGTATTCCTTCATGTCCTACCATACCGGTTTCTCCTGAGTATACAACGCCATAGGTGTCCTTGAGTGCTGAAATTATATAGTTTGCATTCAGTATGGAGGTTTGGGCAACCTTCTTCAGTCCTTCCGCACCAAGCATTTTTATAAATCCATAGGATACGGGCAATATGCTTGGGCTTCCGAAAGGAGAGGCAGCGACCGGACCGATGCCTTTCTCACCGCCTGTTTCAAAGAGCGGATGTTTTGGCAGATAGGGTGCCAGCTTTTCAACTGCGCCCACAGGTCCCATGCCCGGGCCTCCACCGCCATGCGGGATGGAGAATGTTTTATGAAGATTCAGGTGACCGACATCGGCTCCGGTGACTACCGGGTTGGTCAGGCCCAATTGGGCATTCAGGTTGGCACCGTCAAAATATACCAGTCCGCCGTTCTGATGAATGATGTCGTTCATTTCCCGGATACGGCTTTCAAACACACCATGTGTGGAGGGGTAGGTGACCATGAAAGCCGACAGGCTGTCCTTGTTTTCTTCAGCTTTCTTCTTCAGGTCTTCTGTGTCGATGTTGCCGTGCTTGTCGCATTCTACCACCACCACTTTCATTCCTGCCATAACTCCGCTGGCAGGGTTGGTGCCGTGTGCGGAGGAGGGTACCAGCACCACATTTCTGTGTGATTCCCCGTGGTCGATGTGGTATGCACGGATGGTCATCAGGCCGGTGATCTCGCCGGCAGCACCGGAATTGGGCTGGAAACTGAAGGCATGAAAACCTGTGATGGCTTTTAGCTGTTCCTCAAGCCCGTCAATAAGTTCCTGGTATCCCTGCACCTGATCTTTGGGTACGAAGGGATGGATGCCGGTAAACTCAGGCCAGCTCAATGAAAACAACTCCGAGGCGGCGTTCAGTTTCATGGTGCAGCTCCCCAGCGGTATCATGGAATGAGCCAGCGAATAATCTTTTCTTTCCAGCTTTTTGATGTAGCGCATCATCTCTGTCTCCGAATGATACCGGTTGTACAGGTCGCGGGTGAGAAAGTCGCTCTTCCGGCTGAATTTCTTATCAAAATAGGTTTTTTCCGGGATGTCATTGACTTCTTGGGGTTCTTTGCCCATGGCTTCTGAAAATATTCTCAGAATAAGATTGATGTCTTTGACCATGGTTTTTTCATCCATACTGATGCCCACTGTCCGGTTATCCATATACCGGAAGTTCACCCGGTGATCGAGTGCAATCTTTTTTACATCTTCCGTTTTCACAGAATCGGGCAACTTAACTTTCAGTGTATCGAAATAATTTTTGTTTTCCTGCTGGTATCCCAGTTTTTCAAGCGCTTCATTCAGCAGTCCGGCTGCAGAGTGGATGTGTCTTGCGATCCGTTTTAATCCTGCCGGTCCGTGATAAACGGCATACATGCTTGCCATTGATGCAAGAAGGGCCTGTGCGGTGCATATATTGGAAGTGGCTCTTTCCCGCTTGATATGCTGTTCTCTTACCTGAAGGGCCATCCTTGTGGCATATTTTCCTGTAGCATCCTTTGATACCCCAATGATCCGGCCGGGTAGCTTTCTTTTGTATTCGTCCCTTGTAGCAAAATATGCGGCGTGGGGTCCGCCGTATCCCGGGGGAATACCAAAGCGCTGGGTGGAACCGAATACTACATCGGCATCCCAGTCACCGGGTGGCGTGAGAAGTGCCAGGCTCATAATATCCGCGGCAATGGCCACAAGCGTGCCATTTTCATGGGCTTTTTCTACAAATTCCTTGTAATCCCTGATTTTTCCGTCTCCGGTGGGATATTGGACCATAGCTCCAAAAGTTCTTTCGCTGAATTCGGCTTCGTCATATTTTCCAAACTGCAGCTCGACGCCCAGGGGCTCTGCACGTGTTTTAAGTACCTCAATGGTTTGAGGGAACATGTTTTCATCCACGAAAAATACGTTGGCGCCTTTTTTAGCGGCGGAGCGCGACCGAAGGTTCAGCATCATGATCATGGCTTCTACCGCAGCAGTAGCTTCATCGAGTAATGAGGCATTGGCCAGACCCATGCCTGTCATTTCCATCACTACAGACTGGAAATTGAGCAGGGCTTCCAGCCGGCCCTGGGCTATTTCAGCCTGATAGGGCGTATAAGGGGTGTACCATCCGGGGTTTTCCAGTATATTCCGCTGGATTACCGCGGGCAGAATGGTGTCATAATACCCAAGCCCTATAAATGAGCGGTAAAGTTTATTTTTGGAGGCTATGTCACGTATATGCTGAAAATATTCATATTCAGTCAGGGGTTCATCCAGCTCCATAGGCTCATCCATCTGTATGGACTTTGGAATGGTTTGATCGATGAGTTCATCCATTGAATTCAGCCCGATTTTTTCGAGCATTTTTTCCATGTCTTTCTCTCTGGGGCCGTTGTGACGGTCAATAAATCGTTCTGATGCCATAACTATAGTTTTTATAGATTTTTACCGACAAATTGGGATAAAATTAAAAATAACAAGATTAATAAAAAACCAAATTTGTCATGTGTTCATTTTTGGACTCTATGTTTTAAAACAAACGGGAGGAGGAACTTGTTTAAAGTCAATAGGGTTAAACCAGCATGGAGTTTTCTGCTTTTTCTTCTTTTATGGTAGTAGGTTCTCCGTGGCCTGGATACACGATTGTATCCGGGGGGAGTGTGAGCAGTTTCTTTTTGATATTGTTGATGAGGGTTCTGTGGTTTCCGCCCATCAGGTCGGTTCTGCCAATACCTCTTCTGAACAATACATCTCCGGCGAATAAGATTTGATCTTCTTTATGATAAAGTCCGATACTCCCCGGTGAGTGCCCCGGCAAATGCAATACATCAAATGAAGTATTTCCGAAAGTTATTTTTTCTTCCTCCTTAATGAAGATTTCAGGGTCGCGGGGCTGTTCGATGGTAATGCCTATCATTTCTCCGAAATCCGTGCTTCTTCTCAATATCTCAAGATCATCCTTATGCATGACGGCCTGAATGTTATATTGGCTCCTCAGGAAGTTCGACCCCAGCACATGATCCACATGACCGTGGCTGTGTATGACGTATTCAGGATGAAGCTCTTCGTCCGCTATGAAATCGGTTAATTCTTTCTGTTCTTCTGAAAAATAGCAACCCGGATCAAGAAGGATACATGTATTCGTTTCATCGTAGATGATATAGGTGTTTTCCTGAAAAGGATTGAATGCATATGTTTTAACTTGAATCATATGAATGGTTTTTAATTGTTTTCGTCAGAATCTTTCCCTTTGATCAGGGGAACAAAAATGAAGCTGCCGTGTTTGCGTTTTTCAATGTCTTCGGGGTTGGGTCCCGTTTTCCTGACTACCGCCATATCCTGACCCAGTTGAGATCCCAGCGGAAGCACCATCTTTCCTCCCTCTTTCAATTGATCAATAAGTTCACGCGGTATCTCGCTTGCACCTGCAGTGATGAGTATTTTGTCATAGGGCGCGTAAGCAGGCTGTCCTTTATAGCCATCCCCATAAAACAAGTGGGGTTGGTATCCCAGTTCATTCAGCGTTTTCTTTGCCTTCAGGTACAGGTCTCTGTACCGCTCTATGGAGTAAACCTTCGCTCCCATCTCCACCAGGATGGCCGTTTGATAGCCCGATCCTGTACCGATTTCCAGCACTTTTTCATGTTTTTTAAGGTCCAGAAGCTCGGTCTGAAAAGCCACGGTATAAGGCTGGGATATGGTTTGGCCTTTTGCTATGGGAAAGGCCTGATCCTTATATGCAAACTGCTCAAAGCCGCTTTCCATAAAATAGTGGCGGGGCACTTTTTCTATCGCCTCCAGCACCTGTTCGTCCTTGATTCCCTTTTTTCGGAGCCCCTGCATCAATTTTTGCCTCTGCCCCTTATGTTTATATGAATCAGTCATTTATTTCTCTATTTAGGCGCTTACCGGTCAAATTTTTGTTTTTTCTGGCAAAACTTGCCCGGTAAGGTTTAACAAATATAAAAGGAACATTATTCTAATAAAAGATTACCGCAAATTTATTTCAATATCCAATTTATCAACAATATAAGTTGATAAATTAGTATAATAAACTTTATATGAATGCAGAAAATACTTTATGTTTGTGAAAAAAGAACGTATGAAGATAGGATTCATAGGCAGTGGTGAGCATGTTGGGCATCTTGCCGCTTCCTTGAGCGAAGAAGGTGATATTGCCGTTGGAGTTTATCATTCCGGTAAAACCGAATCTACCCACAATTTGAAAGAGTATTCAGGCGCCGAATCGCTGATTGCTTCCTCTGATCTGGTATACGTTGCAAAAGATGAACTGCCCCTGTTTGAGATATGCCAAATAGCCATCAAAGAAACAAAACATCTTTGTTTTGAATCACCATTCTTACTGGATCATGAGGCATTCAGGCATTTGTTCCATCTGGCAAGGGAATCCAAATCCATTCTGCATTTAAGCCAAAAATGGCTTGTACATCCGGCTTATGTTACCGTCAGAGCTCAGCTGGATCCCCTTTTTATCGGTTTTCGGGTGGATGTCCCGGAGGGAAGCAAAAGGCAGGATACACTGAGCAGCATATTGTTCGATATGGTTTCTGTTATTTGGGATACGATTAACAGGGATTTGAGGAAAATGAGGTACTTTCCACTGGAATACAACATGCCTTCTTACCCCGGCAATTTTTTCCTGGAGATGGATTTTGAAAGTGGGACCCATGTAAACCTTCTGTTCAACCATCTTACCGATACGGAGGCATGTCAGGCTGAATTTATCCAGACCTCCAGGCGGTTTTTCCTGAATTTTACCACACCCGAACTGGCGGTATATGACAGAATAAACGGGGGTTACGAAGCCACTCCGAAAGGGGGGAGTTCGGAAAGGGAGCTGTTAATGGAGGATTTCAGAAATTTGTTGCTCAATCTGAATAAGTACCGGATTCCCCTTACCATTAATGAAGATAGCCAGGCTGTGCTTTCCATAACCCATTCCATCTTGGATGAAATACGCCATAAATCCCGGTTATTGACCTGAATAAAGGTTAGGCTGGTGAATCCGGCAGGAGGAATTTTTCTATGGGCTTGTATACAGGTCCGCTTCTTTTCAGAATGCTTTCGTAGTAAATGATTTCATTGACTTTTACCTGTTGGAAGTCTTCATTTTTATAGGTGTCAACCAGATTTTTCAGGTTTTGTTTGTCATAGATCCATTTAATGCGGGCCATGGTAAGATGGGGTCTGAAATCCCTTTTTTTTCCCGGAAAGCCCAAAGCTGTCATCTCTTCCTCTATCCTTTCTTTTATTTCTTTCATGGCCTCAAATTGGTCTATTCCTGCCCACAGCACTCTGGGCTTGTGAAGATTTTTGAATACCCCGATACCCGTAAGATTGATGTGAAAAGCATTGTACTGGTCCATCAGGTTGCCCGCCTGCGTTCTGATGCGGGGAATCATTTCTTCGTCTGTGTCACCGAGGAAAAACAGGGTTATATGAAACTGATCACTATTTACCCATTTTATCTTTTCATTTTTTAATTCATTTTTTAATTTAGTGTAAGTTTTCAGGAGTTTTTCACCGGGTGATATTTTGGTTGCTATAAATGTTCTTTTCATTTTTTATGGATATTTTTGATTGGTTGAATGTTATAATTATAAATATACAAATATATAAATCTTAAAAAATTCAATTATGAAGAAACAAATGAAGTTTGCAGTTATACTGTCCGGAAGTGGCGTATTTGACGGGTCGGAGATACATGAGGCCACCATGTCGCTTTATGCCATAATGAAAAATGGAGGAACCTACCAGGTTTTTGCCCCGGATATTGACCAGCATAATGTCATCAATCACATTACCGGTGAGGAAATGGATGAGAAACGGAATGTATTGATTGAGTCGGCAAGAATTTCCAGGGGAGATATCAAGAACCTCAAGGAATTCGATTCAGGCGACTATGATGCCCTGATCTTGCCGGGCGGCTTCGGTGCTGCAAAAAATCTGAGTACCTTTGCTTTTGACGGGGCCAATTGCAAAATAAACGGTGAAGTGGAAAATGCCGTCAGAGCTATGGCTGACCAGAATAAACCCATTGGCGCTTTATGTATTTCACCGGTTATTCTGGCAAAGATATTTGGCAACGTGAAGGTGACCATCGGGCAGGATCAGGACACGGCTAAGGCCATTGAAGAGATGGGGGCCACACACCAGAAGACCGATCATGCTGAAGTGGTGGTGGATAAAGGCAAAAAGCTTGCCACTTCGCCGTGCTATATGCTGGATACCAACATACTGAATGTTGCAGAAGGTGCCGATAATGTGGTGAAAACGCTCATGGAGCTAGTTTAAGGCTAAGAACAGGGGTCATAACATTGGTGGATTTATCTTGTAAAAATGTGTCAATGTAACAATTTCTTCCACTTCAATCCCGCATCCCGGCGGGCAGGCATCCAATCATTCAATCATCCAATCACTCATTGTCAGATTTGGTTGTGTTCGATCAGTGTCACGATGCGTTCGATCATCCAGTCTTGTCCGTCGGGGTCGTATTGAGCTTTCAGGTCGTGCCCGAAAACGCGGGCTACTGTCTGCCAGAAAAAGGCCGAAAAATTGCCTTTCAGTTCTTCAAGTAAGTGGTAAGAAGTATTGCCTGTTTCACGGTCGATGAGTTTTAAGAGCAGTCGGCCCTGTGTGATGGTCATCTTTTTGATGTCGTCCTTAAATTCATCTTTCAGTTCCTTCTCTACATTTTTAATGTACTGCTGCCGTGCTTTTTCGGATTCCAGTTGCCGGAATTCCTGTTCCATCCTGATGAGTTTGTATTTGGCTTTCTGTGCGTACGGATAAACTTTTTTGAGGTCTTTTATCAGCTTTTGGTATTTTCTGTATTTTCTCCGGCTGTCAAATTCAATTTCCGGAAATACCACCACTTCCTGAAGTTCCACGCTGGCAAGTGTCTTCCCGTCTACTTCTTTAGCCCGAACCAAGTGCTTGTCTTTAATCTGCAGGGTATCTTTAATCTCTGACCTTTTTCCTTCATAAATATCCTCTCTGTCTTGTGAAAAAACCGGCATAATTAAAAAATGATTCAGAATGAATAAAAATAATATATACCTCATTTTCCTTTTCATAAAAATATCCTGCAGGTCTTTTTCAATAAACAATCGAGATTCTTTGTCATGCTATCTTCGTGGAATATTTTCATTAGATTTAAACGTATAAAAGCTGCTTATGTTTTATATTTTTATTATCGGGAAGTAAAATCGGTGAAAAGGAGAGAAGTTTCCGGGCCGGTGCGGGAGGTCGAATTTCAATCCTGACGGAGAATCCCCGGGTTAATTTTAATGTTTGCGGTATGGAAGATTGCCGGTTTCGTCTCCACCTGGTATTTTAATTCATCCGGAGTTATAAACGACATGCCTGCCTGATCGTTAGCAAGGGGGCATGTCGTTGTTATGATTGGGATTCATTGTATTGTCAGCTCCCTGCTAAATTACGCCCTGATCGAGCATGGCATTGGCAACTTTGAGGAATCCGGCTATATTGGCCCCCTTCAGATAATCTAAATTGCCGTTTTCGTCTTCGCCATATTCGACACACGCATTGTGGATGTCAATCATTATTTTATGCAGTCTTTCATCCACTTCATCACGGGACCAGTGGAGCTTCATTGAATTTTGGGTCATTTCCAGTCCTGATGTAGCGACACCGCCTGCGTTTGCTGCTTTTCCCGGACCAAAGAGTATGTTGTTGTTTTGGAAAACGTCGATGGCTTCGGGTGTGCAGGGCATATTGGCACCTTCGGATACGCACATACAGCCATTTTCCACCAGTTGTTCCGCATCCTCCTTGTTCAGTTCGTTCTGAATGGCACAGGGTAGGGCAATATCCACCTCCAGCTCCCAGGGTTTTTTTCCTTCGTAGAATTCTCCGCTGTCAAATTCAAAGGAATAGGGTTTTACAATATCTTCATTGGTAGCTCTGAGCTCCAGCATAAAATCAATCTTTTCACCTTTGATTCCATCCGGATCAAAGATGTAACCATCGGGACCGGAAATAGCAATCACTTTTGCCCCCAGTTCTGTAGCTTTGAGGGCTGCCCCCCAGGCTACGTTCCCGAAGCCTGAGATGGCAATGGTTTTTCCTTCAAAGGATTCTCCTTTGGTCGCCAGCATTTCTTTTGCAAAATAAACATTTCCGAATCCTGTTGCTTCCGGCCGGATCAGGCTGCCACCCCAGTTGAGGCCCTTGCCTGTGAGCACCCCGGTATTTTCTCTGGCCAGTTTTTTGTACATGCCGTAGAGGTATCCGATCTCTCTTGCTCCAACCCCGATGTCGCCAGCAGGTACATCGGTCTCGGGACCGATAACATTCCACAGCTCAGTCATGAATGACTGGCAGAAACGCATGATCTCGGAATCCGACTTGCCTTTGGGGTTAAAGTCGGAGCCTCCTTTTGCCCCGCCCATAGGCAAAGTGGTGAGGGCGTTCTTGAATATTTGTTCAAAACCAAGGAATTTCAGCGAACTAAGGTTTACACTCGGGTGAAATCTTAATCCTCCTTTGTAGGGGCCAATGGCATTGTTGAACTGAACCCTGTAACCCAGGTTGACATTGACCTGTCCGTTGTCGGTGATCCAGGGTACTTTAAAGGTGAGGATACGGTCGGGCTCAACCAGTCTTTCAATGATAGAAGCACTCCCAAACTGGGGGTTTTCATTGTAAACATCTGCGATGCATTCCAATACCTCTCTTACTGCCTGAAGATACTCCACCTCTCCCTGGTGTTTCTTTTCAAGTTCGTTCATTAATTTATCTACGTTCATGGGAAAAAATTTTATTTAAAAAAACATGTTGCTTAACATATGTTGTTGACTGAATGACAGTATCAAATTAAAGTTTAAAAACCCGTATTCCCAAATTTTTATAAAAAATTAATATATGATTTTGCTCATATTTTGGTGACAATTTCAATGTTATGGGTTTATCAACCATTTTTTGCTTTTTATAATGCACTCATGCTATGAATGGTTGGGCTTGAAAATTGCTCCTTTACTGTGTTTTCCATCAATTTGAACTTTAATGGGGTTTGTGAATCGGATGTGCCTGATGTATTCATTTTCGTAGTGGGCTTCACAGCTTTCAAGATAGTTGGAATCGTAATGTCCCTCACCAATATAGGGATTAACCGTAAAATAGCCTACCCTGAATGAGGTGAGGTTGTGAAAGAAATGGGTGCCCTGGCTGGGATCGATCCGGTAATTATCCAGACTGGATTCGACGATGACCCGAGCCTGTGAAATTTGTCCCCACTTCACTGGTATACCGAGGGTATGATCGGCTGTTCCCCATCTGCCGGGACCGACAAGCACATAATTTCTGCCTTCCTCGCGGAAATGCTCATTCAGCTTACCCAATTCTTCGGCTATCTCTTTGCTTTTCAGCGATGAAAAATTCTTGGGCACCACGTAAACGATGTCATACAGATTGTCAATTTCTCCGTGCCCCAGCGCTGCCTCCGAATAGATCAGCGTCTCATTTGTATCCATTTTTTCCAGGTTGAAGTGATTTTCCTGATGGATATCTACAATAGGCCTGATCTGGAGGAAATTGAATATAACCGGTTCATCTTTTCTGACATTCAAATCAACGGCAAATTCTATTTCTATCGGGTTGCCGATCTCTTTTTCAAATACATTCAGCAAGGTCCGGAGAATTTCGTCAAGAGGGAATACCTTATGCTTCAATACATTGGCAAAGGTAACGATTTTTTTACCTTTATGTAAGGTGCCCTCTCTGATCATGTTATTCTGGAAGTCATAAGTTGAAGTGGCATGTTTGAGGGACTTGTCTTTTTCAGCTTCCCTGATTCTCAACCTAAGCAAGTTAACCCCCTCATCTGTGGAGGGGACAAAGCTTTCCGGCCTCAAATCCAGTGCATAAAATTGTTTTTGTGTATCTCTTAAGGCCATTTCAGGGGAAGAGAGCTGAATGATCTTATCGGGATGTTTGGGGGAGAACCGAAGCGACACCCCTCCGTCCACAATCTGTTTTCCCAGTCCGAAAGCAAGATTGACAATACCCTCGTCGGATTTTTCAGGTGTCACCGGATAGAAGTTGATTGAACGCGCCACACCCGACATGGTGGGATAAAATTTGTCGTTATATTTTGACCCGCATACTTCCTGAAGGATGATGCCCATCTTTTCTTCGTCAATTACATTGGAGGTAGCTGTCATGTAGGCTTTGCTGTTCTGGAAATACACGGATGCATATACACTTTTGATTGCCTGGGAAAGGAGCTGGATCATTTTGGTGTTGTCATCCACATGGGGTAGCATATAGGTGTTGTAAATGCCGGCAAAGGGTTGGTAATGGGAATCTTCAAGTCTACTTGAAGACCGTACCGCTATGGGATTGTGGATTACCGAAGTAAAGGCATACAGGTCCTGGTAGATGTGGCTGGGCAGGCGGGCTTCCCGGAAATGGTCCAGAATTTCTTCGTCGCTTCTGTCTGACAATCCGATTTTGTAAAGATCATTGCTTTCCATGAATTCATCGAATATGTCGGTGCTGAGCACCACTGTTCTGGGTATGGTGAGCAGCACACCGGGATATTTATCAAAAAGGCGGTACTTTTTGAAAACAGAATTGGCAAAAGCAAGACCTCTTGCCTTCCCGCCAATAGAGCCTTCTCCTATCCTTGAAAACAGGATATATTCATCGAAATTGTTTTTGTCAAACTTGGCAATGATACCTCTGCCTTTATTCATGCGGTAACTGGAAATCGCATTTAGGATGTAGTCTCTTACCTCATCCAGTGAGTTGAAATCGCTAATTTTTAGATATTTAAATAACTGGGCGATTGGGAATATTGCTCTGGCGTTGAGCCATTTGGAAAAATCATTTCTTTCGGCATGATATTCCAGTGATTCATCCGGTATTTTCATGATCATCTCCTGCAGCGACTGAAGGTCATAAGCCCTTCCTATGGGTTCTTTCGTTTTGGGATATCTGAATACGAATTCTCCGAATGCGAAATGGTTGATGATGTAATTTTTCAGTTCAATGGTAAGCGATTTTGAATATTTATGCAGAAACCCTGCACCATATTTTGTGGCCAGCTGCTCATTTTTACGGTCGGATGATTGCAGGAGAAAGGGGATAAATTCATCATGGCTTTTTACTTTTTCACATAATTTAATCCCCGCATATTTGTCTTTGATGCCATTTCTCTTGTATCTCATATCAGAGATAACGCCCATCAGATTGTATTTATATTTTTCAAAGAGCTCCACGGCTTCTTCATAGGTAGTTGCGAGAAGGATTTTTGGCCGGCCTCTTTTTCTGAGCATCCTCTGATGTTCATTCAGGGCTTCTCTGACGTATTCCTTTGACTGCTTGAATATGATTTTGTATATGTTCGGCAGATACGATGATATATATCGTATTGAATTTTCTACCAGCAGTATGGTCTGGACACCCACCACCTCCACATCATACTCCACATTCATCCTGTCCTCTATCAGCTTGATGATGACCAGCAGCAGGTCGGCATTTCCCAGCCAGCAGAAGACATAATCAATACCGCTCATATCTTCATGCTGGATACGGATGGATACTTCTCTGGAGAAAGGAGTGAGCACTACAATGGGTTTTCCGGGATATTCCCTTTTGATCTGGTTGGCCAGGCCGAAGGTATCATAGCTTCCTATGGTTAGCATGGTGATGACCAGATCGATCTGGTCGTTTCTCAGTTTCTCAAAGGCTTCTTCTGGTGAGTGGGCCATAACAAAGATGGGAGGATAGCGGAGGTTCAGTGAAACATACTCATTAAATATCTGTTCGTCGATTCTGCCGTCTTCTTCAATCATAAAAGCATCATAACTGCTCGCGATAAGCAATACCTTGTGTATGCGCTTTTGCATCAAAAGACTGAAAGAAGTGTCGCTGAAGTCCAGTTGGAATATATCTTTTTGTGTGTAAATTGCTGTTGACATATTGCCTTGCCTCGTTTTTTATAATGCTCTGTTGTATCTTTAAATATAAAACTCGTTGTTTTTAACTTTATTTTTATGATTTTATACAGTAATCACCGACTTCATTTTTTTACCATCCATGAGAATATTCACCGGCTGTTCAAATGCCACATGCTTAAAGAAACGGGTTTGATTTATCACAGGCTGATTTTCCAGAATATCCCAGTTAAGGAAGTTATTCCCGGAATGGTCTGCTATTGAAAAGTAGCCTACGTTCATTGAAGTGAGGTTATGGAAGAAGTGTGAACCCAAAGAAGCCTCTAGCGGAAAATTTTTTAAGCCGATTTCCACAATTACTTTGGCGTTGGATATTTGGGGCCATGCCACCGGGATGCCAATGAATCTGTCCCGTGTGCCCCACCTTCCGGGCCCGATAAGCACATATTTTCTACCTTTTTTCTGCATTTCGGTGTTGAGTTCTTCTATTTCCCGGCTCATTTCAACAGTATATTTGTTATTGAATTGTTTTCGGTCAATAAAGATCACATCTCTAATGTCCTCAATTTTACCGTTTCCCATGCTTTTTTCGGAGAAGAGGAGCAGGTTGTGATTGCCAGGGCTCTCCAGGTCAATGTTCACATCTTGGTCATGTCCCACGAGGGGTTTGATTTGTAAGAGGTAAAATGAGGGCAGGCCCATCTCGTCTTTGTTAAGGTTAACGGCCCATTCGATCTCCGTTTCGGTTCCCAGGGCTTCTTTAACCACTTCAAGTATTTTATTGATGGTTTCTGCCAGGGGGATGTAATTGTTTTTTAAAATATCGGCAAAATCAATGATCCTGGGGCCTTTGGCATCTGTTCCGGGGTCAATACGGTCGTTATCCGGGTCGTAAACCGAGGCACAGTGTTTAAGATTGCCGTGTTTTTCAGCCTTATCAATATCCAGTTTTACCATTCCGCTATGTTCTTCCTGTTGCAGATCGGGCTCTTTTTTGTTCATATCCACTGCATAGAAGGAAACCTGGGAAGTCTTTATCAGATCTTTGGTAGAAGATACCTGTAATTTGGGGTAAGTGGGAGAAAACCTGTAGGCTTGTTCTCCATCCACCACATATTGCCCCAGTCCAATGGCTGCCACGGCAAAACCCTCATCGGGCTTCATGTGGGTCACAGGGTAATAGTTATGCGACTGTGCGGTTCCACTGATATGGGGATAGTAAAAGTTTTCGTACTGGACCCCCACAAGTTCCTGAAGGATTACGGCCATTTTTTCTTCATCCATTTTATGGCCCACGGCCATGAAGTAATTTCTGGCTTCCCTGGAGTAAATAGAAGCATACACCAGCTTTATGGCATCTTTTAGCTGTTTTAAACGGATTTTAAAATCGGGGTGGTTGTTGGGAAGGATGTATGTATCAAAAACGCCGGAGAAAGGGCGGGTTATGCTGTCTTCAAAAAGACTGGACGAACGAACGGCCAGTGGTTGAGTGATGTGCTTCAGGTATTTTTTTAATCTTTTTTCCAGCTCATAGGATAATTCGGACTCCACAAACCATGTTTTGATTTTTTGATGGTCTTTTTCTTTAAACACCATCTCTTTCAGCTTATTTTTTTCCATGAAGATATCGAATTCCTCGGTGCCAATGATTGCTGTTCTGGGAATTTTCAGATTAATGGAGGGAAGGTTTTCATTGAATTTAAAATTATAGATCAGCGTATTGATGAATGCCACTCCTCTGCCTTTTCCACCCAATGCCCCCGGAGCCAGGCTCACTATATTGTTTTCCTCCACGATGGCATGTTCGCTGAAGTTGACTATTTTGCCTTTATCTTGTTCATTTCTGTATGATTCAAGAATATTGATGAGAAAATTCCTCATCTGTTCCGGATCATCGAAATCGTTTACCTTTAGCGGGTTGATGATCTTAGCGATTTGTATCTCGCCTCTGGCCATAAGCCACAATGAAAATTGATTTTTTACGGCATGATAAACCAGCGAATCTGAGGGAACGGTTTTCAGGTAAGATTCAAACTCATCCATTGATTTGGCCACGGCTATTTGTCTTCCATGATTGTCGCGGTAAACAAAGTGGCCGAAGCCGAGGTGGTAATTGATGAAGCTTTTGAGGTCCTCCAGCAGCGTTTCCGAATTTTTATTGATGAAATTGGCTTTCACTTTATAGGTTTCTTCAGCATTGCCAGGATCAGACGATTGAAGAATGGCGGGAAGATCGGGGAGGTGTTTTTTGGCGTATCTGACCAGATCAAAGCCGGCATTGGGATCGGTTTTGTTTTGTCTTGGGAATTCAATGTCTGAGATGAGAAAAAGAAAGTAATCCTGATACTTATCAAAGTAATTTACCGCTTCTTCATAAGAGGAGGCCAGTATGATTTTCGGCCGTGTCCGGAGTTTGAGTACCTTATATAAGTCATCGGTATTGACGTCCTCGATGAGCCGCCTGGTTTGCTCCAGAGTGATCTGATAGAGCATTGTAAGGTACCGCGAGTAGTATTTAATAGAATCTTCCACTAGCAGAATCACACGGGTGAGGCCAATTTTTGTGTCATTTTCCAGATTTACCCGATCCTCCAGAAGTTTTACCATGGTGAAGAAAACCTTGGAATCGCCATTCCATACAAAGATGTTGTCAAATACTTTCATGGCTTTTCTGTCTGCCTCGATATGTTCCAGGTCACTGTTGTTGTTCAGAAGGAGAAACAAGGGCACATAAGGGTACTTTTTCCTGAGTGTTTTTCCGATGGACATGGGTTTCTTCTTATCCACCCCCATCATCATGATCACCAAATCAAAGTGCCTCATCTCCATTTGCCTTAAAGCCTCCTGCTCATCTGAGACTCCTGTTACCCGGGGCAGTGAAGTCAGGTTAAGCTGTTGATATTCGCCCAGAATGTGGTCGGTGAACCGTCCTTCCTTTTCAATGCTGAAAGCATCGTAAAGATTGGCCACCAGGAGTATCTCTTTAACCTTGAAAGGCATCAGGTCGTGGAGTATGTCGCGGTCTGCGTTATAATTGTTAATGAATTTCTGGAGCAATTGCCGGTTGTTCAGGGAGGTTTTGGCAGTACCCTTCTGCCTGAGGAGTTTTTTGTCTTCCCTTTCTTTGTAGAGTATTTCCTTGGCCTTTATGCTGTTGATGTAACCTTCGATCATGTTGGCCAGGTTGTTGATAAGGTCCCGTTCTTCTTTCAGAAAAGGGCCTTCATCCAGTGATATGAACTTTTTGGTATAATATATTTCAATGACGCCTTTTTTATTTTCTATGGTCTCGAATGTTTGGGTCTGAATCCAGGGGCTTTCTGTGAAGGTTGCGCACCGGTATTCCTTGTCGTCATATCGGATTCTGGCAGTGGTATATTCCGGATATTGCCATCCTTTTGGCAAAATCAAAGCGATCTTTTGAAGGGTTTCTTCAATCGATTTTTGTTCTTTGATGATTTTGCCAGTGCGGTTGATGCATGATAATTCTTTGAGCCGCTCCTTGTTTTCAGCCAGCAGTTTTTCATACTCGCCGTTGCCGTTTTTTTCTTTGTCTGCCATAGTTTTCAAGATTATTATAATGCATCCGTCCTTTTCAAATAGAAAACGAGAAAATGAAAATAATAATTTTTCTTCTTTTATTGTACAGTGTTTAATGTGCAGAACATTTACTCGTTATCCCTGGTGCTGCTGTTCCTTATCTTTTCGAGTAAATAGGCTTTAAATTCATAGTCTGCCTGGTATATCTTCATTACCTTGCGGATGGGTAGTATTTCCTTGAATTTCTTGTGATATTCCTGAAGGAGCTCGGCTTTCGACATTTCAAATTCAACATAGTCATCAGCCAGTTTTTCTGTTTGAGGTTCGGATAATTCTTCAGGGTGCTGTCGGTATTCCTTGAATCTTTGCTTCCAGGCGCTTATAATTTCATTCTTTTCTTTCCAGTATCCATTGTAAACCGGCCAGAACCTTTTGGCTTCCTCCGTTGTGAGGCCTATTTTTTCCGTAAAGAATGCTATTCTCTGGGATTTGACAATTTCTTCGGTGTCCCGTTCATCCTTTTCCTGGGCATTTAAAGAAAAAGAGAAAACAAGAATCCCTGAAATAATGAAAAGGAGTGATTTTGTAAAAGGTTTCAAAAAAATTCCATTCATGAGTTTTGTGTGGATTGGTTAAAGTTCATTCGTTTTGTCTGTCATTTTGTTCCTTCTCCAGTTCTTTGATTAAGGTGCCATAATCAATGTTCTCCTCAAGCAGATAATCAATATACCGGTCG
The DNA here is from genome assembly GCA_046545815.1 of Bacteroidales bacterium. GTDB lineage: Bacteria > Bacteroidota > Bacteroidia > Bacteroidales > UBA12077 > JAGXLC01. The sequence continues at coordinate 11,623 of JBKGZA010000018.1, read as the reverse complement.
GTTTTCTGCTTGTTGCTTTCTTTTTGGCTGTCTTTAAAAGCTTCTATCAGTTTCTTTTCATTGGAAAATTGTCTGTTGTATTCTGCTTCAGCAATATCTTCCTGTTTATAGGAGTTGTTTTGGTCAGGGCGCTCAGTTATCTCTACTGCAAAATAAGCGATAAGGGCAATACCAATAAAAAGGGCTGCCAGTGAAACAGCCGGTTTGAAAATTCGGATGAATGAGCGGTTTCTTTCCTCTCTCCTGCACCTTTTTATAACTTTTTCGGGCAATTCATTGAAATAACCCCCGGGCACTTTAAAAGGAGACTCGGGATCAATGTCATCCAGTTTTGTATGTTTTTTCATAACCGTCTTCTTTTTTCAAATATTATGACTTACTTAATGATTAAGGGTTTAATTCTCTTTCAGATACTTTTCAATCTTTTTCACCGCATGATGAAAGGAAGCTTTAAGGGCTCCTACAGAAGTATTGAGAATCTCCGACATATCCTCATATTTTATTTCATCAAAATATTTCATGTTGAAAACCAGCCTTTGTTTTTCAGGCAGTTTTAGTATTGCTTTCTGGAGTTTTTTCTGGATTTGATCGCCGCTGAAATACTCATCACTTTCCATCTTGTTGATCAATTGCGTTTCCACGTCAAGAAAAGGCACATGTTGTCTTTTCTTTTTCTGCTTCAGAAAAGTAAGTGATTCGTTGGTAGCTATCCGATAGAGCCAGGTGTATAGTTTGGAGTCTTCCCGGAAGTGGTCAAGTCCTTTCCAGGCTTTGATAAAGGTATTTTGAAGGATGTCATCCGAATCGTCATGGATGATTACAATTTTTCTGATATGCCAATATAGCCGTTCCTGGTATTTTCTGATGATATTTTTGAAGGCGAACTCCTTGAAATCCTGTTCGCGGAACATTTCAAGCAGTTCTTTGTCTGTGTATTCCGACATACCAATTTTTGAGATTCAAGCCTGTAAAAGTACGATTTTCATTGGAATAATGAATATACTGGAGGCATTTTTCATAGTATATAATTAGACTCTGTCCATAAAGTCAAGAAATCTGCGATACTCTTCTAAATGGTCTCTGTGGTTCAAATACATAATATTAACCACAAAGAACACAGAGGAAGTCACTGAGAACACAGCGGACTTTATGGACGGAGTCTAATTAAAATGTAGCCGAACAGTTGAAACATCCCTGATAAAAAGCATTATTTTTGCATCGTAAATGGATCAATCAAAACGGGAGCGTAATGTCATTGAGATGTGGAATTGTAGGATTGCCTAACGTAGGCAAATCGACTTTGTTCAATAGTCTTTCCAGGTCAAAAGCAGAATCGGCCAATTATCCTTTTTGTACCATTGACCCGAATGTGGGTGTCATTCCGATTCCCGACGAAAGGCTGTATAAAATTGCAGAGCTGGTTAAGCCTGAAAAAGTAATTCCTACTACTATAGAATTTGTCGATATTGCAGGTTTGGTGAAAGGGGCCAGTAAAGGAGAAGGTCTTGGCAATCAGTTTCTGGCCAATATTCGTGAAACCGATGCCATTATCCATATTCTGAGATGTTTTGAAGATGACAATGTGGCCCATATTGATGGGTATGTTGATCCCGTGCGGGATAAAGAGGTGGTGGATATAGAACTTCAGTTAAAAGATATTGAAACAGTGCGCAACCGGATGCAGAAGGTTGAGAAGCAGGCAAAATCCGGAGATAAGGAAGCCAGCAAGCTGATGGGGATTTTAGAGAAGTATGAGGAATTTCTGGTTCAGGGTAAGCCCGTTCGTGATCTGCAACTGGAGGGCAAGGAAAAGGATATGGTGCGGGACCTTCATCTTTTAACGGATAAGCCGGTGCTTTATGTATGTAATGTGGATGAAGTTTCAGCACTTGAAGGGAACCGGTATGTTGGACAGGTGAAGGAGGCAGTATCCGGTGAAGAGGCTGAAGTGCTCGTGATTGCGGCATCAGTGGAAGCGGAAATAGCCGAGCTGGAGACGGAAGAGGAGCGGCAGATGTTTCTGGAGGAATTGGGATTAAGAATGTCCGGGTTGGATAAATTAATTCATGCAGCTTATAGATTGCTTCATCTGGAGACATTTTTTACCATTGGGCCCAAAGAGGTAAGGGCCTGGACGGTTAAATCCGGTACTCCGGCTCCCGAAGCCGGTGGCATGATCCATTCCGATTTTGAACGCGGTTTCATTAAAGCTGAAGTGATCAAATGCTCTGATTTCATTGGGAAAGGTTCTGAGGCGGCCTGCAGAGAGGCGGGGAAGATTTTTTTAGAAGGCAAAGATTATATTGTTAAAGATGGCGATATCATAACTATTAAATTCAATGTTTGATGGCCTGGATTTATTTATTTGCTGCCGGTCTGTTTGAAATAGTCTGGGCAACGGGAATGAAATACACCCATGGTTTTTCCCGGTTATGGCCGACAGCCGGGGTTTTGATAACTATGATTCTTAGCGTTTATTTCCTGTCGCTGGCTGTAAAATCAATTCCTGTAGGTACAGCTTATGCCGTATGGACAGGTATTGGCATTGCCGGCACTTCTGTATTGGGAATGATACTTTTTGATGAATCGGTCAGTGTGATCAGAGTGCTTCTGATCCTGCTGATCTTGGCAGGGATTGTGGGTTTAAAGCTTTTGCCCGAATAAACGGCATGCTGGGCGATTAAAGCCAGAATGGCTGAAACATTTGCCGGCCTGTCCTGGCAAGGATTTGTTTTCTGGCCATATTTTTTCATGAAAATGAAAAAATATTTTGCATTTATTGGAATTATCAAAATATATGTTATACATTTGTCTATAATTATTTTATTTTATCAAATTTTAAATTTTATGAACATTTACGTTGGAAACCTGAACTATAATCTTCAGGAAAATGAATTAGAACAGATCTTCAGTGAATATGGAGAAGTGACCTCAGTAAAAATCATCAAGGATAAATACACTGGGAAGGCGAAGGGATTTGGTTTTGTTGAAATGCCCAATGATGAAGAAGCAAATCAAGCAATTGAGGAGTTGAACGGGGCAGAAGTAAGTGGCCGGCAGATGAAGGTAAATAAGGCAAGGCCACGAAGAGAAAATCCCAATCGCTAGTTTTAAGAGGGTTCAATGAATCCTTCTTTTTCAGAACGGATTTCATGCATACTGAACACTCATGAATAGAGGATATTGACCAGCACCATGAATTATATCAATGTGTGCTGGTTTTATTTTTTATTTCGGCGGCTTTTTCGGAATGATGCAGCGGCTTTCTGATGCAGTACCCGGAGTTTTACTGCAATCGGAAGAAATACGTGATGGTTCCTTTTTGGTAAGCCGGGGCATCAGATTTACGGTCAAATTTGGCTTTGAGGGCAGCTTTCCTGGCTGCACTGAGGAGGTTATCGTTAAGCGTAGTTGATCCTTTCACGCCAGCCGATGCTTTTGTTACCTTTCCCTGTTTGTCCACCGTAATTTCCACCACTACTTTACCTTCTACCTGATAATTATAATCGGGTTTGGGAATCGATTCCGCCTCCCGTCCCTGAAGACTGAAGTCAATGCCTCCCATACCTCTGCTGTCAACATTGGAATGGTTATCAGAGAGCGGTGATCCTGTCTCACGCCCCTGATTTCCGGAGCCTTCTGTTTCTCCTTCGTTTTCTCCCGATTCTTCAGAGCTCCTGCCAGGATAGAGTGCTTCTTCGTTGACCTCTCTTTCAGGTTTTGTTTCTTCTTGCTGTTGCTGGTTTTCCTGCTGTTGTTCCTCTTGATTTTCTGTAGGTTGGCTTTCCTGTTCCTCCTGCTCCTGTGTTTCTTCTTCTTTTTGATCCATAGCAGGCGCTTCCTCAAAATCCTGGGTGTTTACATCCTGATCTTCCTGGCTTTGGGTCTCTTCCTGGGCAGGCTGGGTTTCCTGCGTTACGGATTGCTGCTGTTCCTGCCTATCTTGTTGGGATTCGCTTTCTGCTGAGGTTTCTTCTGCCATATTTTCCTGAACTTCTGTATTTCCTGCTGCATCTTGGACATTTCCGAAATTGATCATTATCCCACGTTCTCCGGGTAGCGGCAGAGGGGTAGAAAATCCGGAAAATACAAATAAAAGCACCACGATACCATGAAAAATAATGGTACCCACTATACCTTTTTTATGTTGCCTGAAAAATTCCAGCATCTTTAAAACCTATTTATTCCGCTCTGGTAGCAAGAATTAGTTTCCATTCATTCCTGTTCGCTAGATTCATCACCTTCACCACCTCTTCAATGGGAACCCTTCTGTCAGTGTTCAGCGAGATGATGGGTTGTTCAATGTCTTTTTTACTGAATCTTTCTTTTAAAACGTATTCAATCTGTGAAAATTTTACCTGTTCCGATCCCACATAATAATTCTGATCCCTTGTAATAGAAATTGTTTCTATCGGAGAAGCGGGAGTCTGGCTTGAACTTCTTGGCAGAAGCAGGTTCAGTGCATTGGGATTAACGAGAGTTGAGGTAACCATAAAGAAGATGAGCAACAGGAAAACGATATCGGTCATTCCCGACATGCTGAAGGTTGTGCTGATTTTATTTCTTGGTTTCAAGTCCATAGCAATTAAATTGTATTAATCATTCAACCGGTTCATTCAATAAGTCCATAAATTCTGTGGTGTTGGCTTCAAGCTGGTAAACCACCTTTTCTACCTTTGTGACCAATACATTATAAGCCAGATAGGATATGATACCCACCATCAAGCCGGCTACTGTGGTGACCATGGCCGTATAGATCCCGCTTGATAACAGTGTAATGTCAATGTTGTTGCCTGCACTGGCCATGTCATAAAAAGCCCGGATCATTCCCATTACAGTACCTGTAAATCCAATCATTGGTGCGGCCCCGGCAGCAGTTGCCAGTGTGGGAAGTCCTTTTTCAAGTTTGGAAATTTCAAGCTTGCCCACATTTTCTATGGCAGCATTGATATCGTTCAGGGGTCTTCCTATCCGCTGGATGCCTTTTTCGATCATACGGGCCACCGGATTGTCCAGGGTCTGGCAAAGCGTTAATGCCGATTCAACCTTATCGTCATGAATGTAATCCTTGATCTTGTTCATGAAGTTAATGTCCGTTTTGGCCGCATTGGTTATGGCAAAGTACCGCTCAATAAAAATATAAATGGCCACAATGGATAAGATTAATATGGGAATCATAATCCATCCTCCTTTTAGAGCAAGTTCCCAGAAGGAAAGTGTTAGTTCACCGGGAGCTTCTCCCTGAGCGGCATTGGATAGAGTGTCCTGTGTTTGAGCCTGTTGTAAAAACATAAAAAGATGATTCATAGATATTGCGTTTAATTTTTGGGACAAAAATATAAAACTAATTATTCTTCTTTTTTTCTTTATTGTTTTTTAATGATAAATCTTCTGCAATATCCTTAAACAGCTCCCTGAAACTATTGAATTCTTCCCTGTAGAAAAGGCCTGCTCCCTGGATGTATCTTGTTTCCTCATAGATTAACCGGTCGCTGTTCCTGTTGAAGAATTTAAGTCTGAGCTTCCCGTTGGGTTTCAATTTCCAGTCTACCCTGAAATCGCCCAAAAATTCCGTTGATTGGTGATAATTGTTAGAGGTACCAACATTTCCGTTAATAATCAGCCGGTCGTTGAGCAGTTGTGTTGAGAGGGCTACTTCCATCTGATTTTTGGATATTTCATCTCCGGGCTGATAATTTATACCAATGTCCCAGTTGGAAGATATCTGCGACAACCAGTGGCCTAATTGATTAGAAAGTAATTCACTGGTAGTAAAAGCCATGCTTGTAGCTCCCGTTTCAAATGTTTCAGGTTGTCCTGACAGATATTGCCGCGAAGGCATAAAAGTATTTAGTACAATAAGGGAGAGAAATTGCTTGTTCAATTCTTCTTCGGAGTTTATGGCCCCTTTAACCCGTGCTGCAACACTTTCATCCGCAGTAGGCAGATCGATCTCAAAGTTGGCATCGGGGTTTACCAGTTTGTTGGTGAGTTGTATTTTGCAGTCCACGGGAATTTGTTGGTTGTAAAATTCTGTAGTATCCATGAAAAGATTGTTCAGAGACGTACGAACATTATATATTGCGGTTACATCAATGTCGGCATCCTGAGGTTTGCCGTTCCATACAATCCGGCTTCCCTGTTGAATATCAAGCTTCTTATTGATTACATCTTTCAGAGAAAAGAGGTATGTGCCGTCCTCAATGCTATAATCCCCATAAATTCTAAAATTGTCATTATTGTTCACATTCATGTTAAGATTGCCGCGGCCGGTGGCTTCAATGATATCGCGCAGATCCTGGTCGAAGATCAGGCGTGTCCTCGCCTGGGGGGTGATTTCCAGGTCAAAGTCGAGATCGATTCCCGATAAATTCTCGCTGAATGGTTCATTCCCGGTTTCCTGAACCTCTGTCTTTTCATTGTCTACAAAAGTTATAAACCGGTTTCTTTCGCTCTTTCCTTCTTGCCCAATGGGCAGGTTGATCAGTGTGTTGTCTTCCGTTTTTAATGAAGCGTCAATATTCAGATCTTTGTTTTGCGTATTTCCCTGTATGTTTACCGGGCCTGAAGCAAAGGCTTCCCCGTAGTATATATCGTTGTCAAATCCGCTGGTGTTAAGTGCTTTTAGTTTCTGGGCATTGATGCTGAAATTGTAATCAATGTTTTTGAAGGAGTGGAAATGAATTTGACCATTTACGTCTGCCTGATTGTCTTCTTCATCTGTTACGGCTATACTGTCAAAATTTAGCCGGTTATCCGTAACATCCAGGTTGGATGTAAAATTATAGCGGGTTTGCAGATAGTCGATGGTGAATGAGGTTTTGTGAGACAATAGTTTTCCGTTGAACACAGGATTGTTCAGGGTTCCTGAAAGCTTTAAAAATCCGCTTAGGTCTCCGTTAAAGTCAGAAAATGATTTTTGAAGAATGGGATTCAGTGAGGCCATTCTGATTTTGTCAAGGTCAATGTCAAATTGCAGGCTTCGGTTGGAAGGAACGTATTCTCCGTTTATATCCATACTTTTAAGGTCTCCCCTTTTGCTTAAGATTCTCAGGCCGATCTCTTGTTTGTTATTGATCCATCTGCTGGTGATACTGGTGTTTCCTATTTTGTTGTTGTTGAATAACAGGGTGTCGATATTCAGATCAGAGTGGAAGGTGGGTTCGTTATAAAGATCGGCAAATTTTGCCTTGCCATTAATGATGCCGTTGAATTTGATGTTTCCCTTGGGAAAGAACAGATTTACATAGTCCAGCTCGATATCGGTAAAATCTACCTCCATTGTATCCTTTGGATTTTGTGTGATTTTACCGTCAACGTTCATACGTTGATCTTTATGGTAAAAGTTAAGGTCATTGAATGCGATGCTGGTGGTATCAAATGTAATGGAGCTTCTGGAGAGTTGCCACTCGTTATCACGTAATTCTACAATGCCGGGTAATATGTAAAGGTCGGTTCGTATATTGCCTGTAGGCACGGATTTATTCATATTTAGGAGTGCGACAATTTCTCCCTTATTAGATTGACCTTTGGGACCATCCCAGTTAATGGTGAATTTTGATTTATTATCCCCTGTTAATGATTTAAGCTCAAAGTTGTGAAAGGAGCTCATTTCTTTACCAGTCATGCTTTTTAGTTGGTCAAGTCTTAAAACAAGAGAGAAGGTGCTGTCCTGAGAACGGCTAATAATTTTGGGATCCTGCAGGTTATAATTTTTGTAATTGAAATTTCTGGTTTCCGCAGTTAATCTGAAAAAATTCTGATTTTGATTGTATTTTAGTTTTACCTGGCTGCTGTCATGAATACTTAAATCAGGTAAAAAAATATCTGTGATCTGCCTGGTATTATTCAGGTTGATGCTCAGTTCAAAATTGTTTTCCGACTGGATTGAAGCGGTATCTACCTCCTTATCAATTAATACAGGCAGATAGGAGAGGGCCATTCTTTTGAGTGAGCGGTATAATGTAGTGGATTGATATTGCCCCACCAGTTCTGCGTTAATATATTCTGAATTAAGTTGTATGCGATGGGTGTCGCTTCTGTGCTCTGCATTCAACTCGAGGTTCTCAAAATTTAGTTTTTTGTTGTTTTTCACCAGATCCCCCTGATTCATGGTAATTGTTCCGCTTGCATTGTCCAGGTTGTTTCCTCTGAAGTTCGACATCAAATTGAAAGACAGGTGTGCGGAAGTATCCTTTTCTGCCAGGTTCAGCTTGTTAAGCTTTGCTCTTTCAAGGTTGGCATAGAAATCAAATATGGGGACGTCTGAAGTGAAATCAATGCCTCCCTGAAAATCGAATTTAATGTTGGGATCTGAGATAGAAAGGGTTCCATCATACATCTTATCTGTGAGGAAACCGTTAATCTGAATGTTTTGGTAGTTATACTGTTTTATTTCCAGCTTTTTTATATTGCCTTTTGTTTGGGCCTGAAAGCCTTTGTCGGGATAGAGTGAACCTTCAACCTGAATATCCATGCTCATATTGCCAAAATGCGCTTCATTTTCAAGCATGCCTCCAATGTTGAAATTTCGCGTTTTCAGATTTCCTTCCATTGCGAGCCCCTGGGTTTGTTTTGGCCGGATCAACAGGTCAGTGGAGAATTCACCCAACTGGGTGTTGAATTTTCCATACGTCACAAAATCATCAAGGAAGCCCGTAAAATTCCCCTGGTATTCAATGCGGCCCATGTTCCTGAACTTCTCCGGTAAAACAAGGTGGCCTTTTTCTCCGAGCAGATTGTTAATTAGTCCGAGATCCTGTATTCCTGTATAAAGCCGTTTGACATCAATATACATGAATGTTCTGGATATGTCGGGCAAACCGGTGAGACTGAAATCGGTGAGTACCTCACTTTGCCTTCCCGTGCTCAGGAACACGCTATCTCCTTTCAACTTGTTTACAGTGCCATCGATTCTCCCGGATAATACAAAGTTTTGATCGGGGATATCCTGAAAAGCCCTGAAAAAATAGGCCAGATCATTGAAACCTATATTCGACTGATTGATGTCAATATCCAAACCGAGCTTGTTCAAAGGATCGTTAAAGTTTTTATAGTGATTGTGATGAAGTACAACCGAGTCGGATTGAAAAAATGAATGGGGCGTGCGCATGGCCAAATTTTTCAGGTTAAGTTTTTTCTTGTTTAACCTGATTTTTGATTGAAAATCCTTCACCTTTATTCCCCTTTTTTCCTGAAATGAAAGATTTTTGAAGTCCACATGCACTTTTCCGCTGTCCACATTCAGATTTCGTGCTTCGACATTGAAATTGTCAAGGGCTATATGGTTAAATTCCGGCCCGTATTCTTCCTCTTTGGGAAGGTTGGTATCATAGGTGACATCTGAATGTTTTATGGCTATGTTGTTGCACCGGATATGCATCCTGGGCTTGGTGGTATCCTTTCTTCTCAGGGCTTCAGCAAGGAATCTGATATTGATGTCGCGGGCCGTATCGTTCCGAATATGGATGGTTGCACTGTCCATAGACAATTCTTTGAAATACAGCTCCCTGTCTTTCATGTTCAGAAAATTAAGGTGCCCGGTTAATTTTTTTGAATAAAGGAGGCTGTCGCCCCTCTGATCCTCCATGTAGACATCTTCCAGTACCAGTTTGTTAAAAAGGGTGTAATAAGCTGATTTGATTTCAATCCGGGCATCCAGTTTTTTGGAAAATACTTCGGAGAGCCGGTGAACAATATAGTTTTGAACACTTTGATTTTTCGCCAGAAAATACCCGGTGGCTGGCAGAATCAAAATCACCAGAAAAACTATAAGTAATATTTTGTATATTTTTTTGATAGTTTTACCCGTTTAAAATTCTTAGTTATAACAACGCAAATAAACAAAAAATAGTTTTAAAAGATAATACATAAACTGTACCAAACATGGGGGTAAGGTTATTAGGAATTGAATCATCCTGTGATGATACTTCTGCTGCTGTCCTTGAAGACACCTATATTTATTCCAATGTAATCTCAGGACAGGAAGTTCATAAGAATTACGGAGGTGTTGTACCTGAGCTTGCTTCACGGGCCCATCAGCAACACATTATTCCTGTTGTGGATCAGGCATTAAAGAAAGCAGGTATCAGCAAAGCTCAGGTGGATGCGGTAGCTTTTACACAGGGACCCGGCTTGCTGGGGTCACTGATGGTGGGCACCTCTTTTGCAAAAGCTTTTGCTCTGGGCCGGGATATTCCTCTTATCGGGGTGAACCACCTGCAGGCCCATATTTTGTCCCATTTTATAAAAGATCCCGTTGAAAAGGAACATACCGAACCCGGTTTTCCTTTTTTATGCTTGCTGGTAAGCGGAGGTCATACACAACTGACCATTGTCAGGGATTATCTGGACATGGAGGTTATTGGAGAAACCATTGATGATGCCGCTGGTGAAGCTTTTGACAAGTGCGGAAAGATCATGAACCTTCCTTATCCATCCGGGCCTGTTATTGATAAAAAGGCAAGGGAAGGGGATCCCCATGCATTTGAGTTTACACGGCCCAATATCAGTGATCTGAATTACAGCTTCAGCGGTTTGAAAACGGCATTCCTGTATTTCCTCAGAGACCGGGTAAAAGAAAATCAGGATTTTATTCACGACCATTTCAGTGATCTTTGTGCTTCCCTGCAATATACCATCGTGGATATATTGATGGATAAACTCATTCGGGCCTCTGAAACAACAGGTATAAAGGAAATTGCTATAGCCGGTGGTGTGGCCGCCAATTCGGGTTTGAAGCAAGCGCTCCATGATGCTGCCTGGGAATATGGGTGGAATGTTTACATTCCCCGTTTTGAATATACCATGGATAATGCAGCTATGATCGCTATGGTAGGATATTATAAGTATTTGAGGGGTGAATTTGAAGATATGGATGCCGTACCCAGTGCCCGTTTGAAATACTGACTACCGGTCGGAGCGATTCGAGGGGTCTGACCGGTAAAACCGCTAATGCTAAAACTTGGCATATGAATGCCGAATCATTCAGAATTTTCCGAAGGGGCGTACTCTCCCCCGCCTCCCTTCAAAAGGGGAAGCCTGTCCTGTTAGATAAGTTATACGACCGGTAGCTGCTGAAAAACACAATCCGTTTATCAAACTCATGTCAAAAGTCATTTGACTTTTGCAACCATTGAATTTTATTTGCAGACTTTAAATTTTAAAAAAGGAGGAAAAGTATATGAAATCGAAATCATTATTGGTAGATGGATATCAATCAGTAATTGATAACGGACGAAATCATGCTGTAGTAACGGATTTGCCTGATGCAACAGACGTGGGAGCCAGTGCACTGGAACTGTCTGTGATGAGCCTGGCAGGTTGTATTTCTACCATTTTTAAAAAGGTAGCCGATAAAATGCGGCTCAATGTCGAAAGGGTGGAAGTGGAAATGGAGGCCGACAAAGGTTCCGATACCATTGAAAAGGTAAAATATACGGTAAAGGTTCGCTCCGATGCCCCGGAGGATAAATTGGAAAAGTGCCTGGAGAACACGGAAAAAGCTTGTCCTGTAGGTGTTCTTTTTTCCAAAGCAGGTGTAGAGATGGCAGGTACGTTGGAGAAAATATAAAAATCAATGGATCTTATTAATAAGATTGTCCCCGGTAGTTTAAAAGGATTG
>JBKGZA010000017.1:0-28754 GCA_046545815.1 Bacteroidales bacterium | reverse complement strand
ACCTTACCGGTCAAATTCTTGCTTTTTTTGGCAAAACTTGCCCGGTAAGGTACTGAGAAATTGTCCGGGAAAAATTGGGAATGGACCTTATAGAATCACAGATCCTATTTCATTAACTTGTAAGAGAAAATAAACCCATCACCAAAAACAAGAATGGAAAAGGATAAGATGATATCAAACATGACAAATGTCATATTTTTATTTTTATAATTTTGTCTGCAAGAATGTTAAACCAGAAATTTATGTTTTATGGAACTCTGCAAGACCGTTGATTATAGATAATGTGGTTGAGGATCATAGGAATAACCTCACTTTGGGTGATGTGAATGAGATAGAACGCAAAATACTTGCTTTACATAAGCTAGATGACAATGCTCAATCGTTTCGTTATCCAATCTCAACAGAAGGAAAACCAACACTTAATATATCTCACTCAGTGTCGATAAATACTCTAAAGAGGGATATAGAATGGATATATAATAAATTTGAGTCTTTTAGAATTACAAAATATTAATAATAAAACCCAGACAAAACAAAGATTAAATGACATTAGATACAGAAACACTTTATTGGCTATTCAGTACCATCCCACAGGTATTGTCTGGTTTTATTGCTCTCAGTGGAGTATTCCTTATTTTCAAAATACAGGAATTAAAAAAGATGCAAATTCTGCAAGCAAAACTTTTCACCCATGCTGCACATAATATAAATCCGAGTAAAGGATTTAGTAAGTTTCATGGAATTAGAAGTGATCTTGTGGACTTACAAAATTTATGGAAATCCGAGTCTGTGGGGGGTATGCTTGAAGAGATAAATAATCTCTTGACAAAACAGGAATTTAATAGAGATGATTTAAAAAAATACCGAAATGTATTTGTAAAAATTCACAATTTACGAAAGAACTTGTTGATTCTGACAAAAATATCTATTATTTCTGGCATATTAGCAATATTTGGTTCTTTATCAATGTTAATAACCGTTACCCAAATGAATATATTTATAAACAATGAGGCTAGTCTAAAAAGGCGCTTAGCGGCTGTACTTAGCTAATTGCGTAAAAATAATCTATTGAATTTCAATAATCTAATGGAGCCGCTTAGCGCCTTACCAGCCAAAATACAGCTTTTTATACCGAACTCAACAATGTTCTATATATAATAATATTTTTAGGTACGATATCATGTATTGTAACAATGACCATAACTATTTTCAAATCATTCTCAACAAAAGAAGGAAATTGGATTCTAAGGAAAAAGCAATGAAATCCATCCCAACCTCTTTACCGGGTTAAAAGAGAAAGCAATTTAAAATATTTTTCTATTTACATAGCATTTTATTTTTCTTATCTTAGTCGCGTAGCGACGGAATTATGGTAGAAAAAAGATTCCCGGTGTGCCAAAAGTCCCATCGGGACGACATGGTTTGATTTATCTGCGAATCCTGATGTATCTGTAGTTTTGCATTCTTTTAAAATAACGCCAACAATACTTTACATTAAATAAAAAATACCACATGATCAAAGGAGTAATATTCGACATGGACGGCGTCCTGGTGGACTCGGAACAATACATCTGCGAGGCCGCCATAGAAATGTTCAAACGCAAAGGCCTTACCGTACAACCGGAGGATTTTAAACCGTTCGTCGGGCAGGGCGAAAACGCCTACATCGGCAAAGTGGCAGAAAAATATAATTTTCCCATCGATCTGGATGAAGCGAAGGCTCAGACTTATCAAATATACGGGGAAATCACCGAGGGAAAGCTGGAACCGCTGCCTGGTGTTCTGGATTTTATGGATAAAGTGCGCGAAAAAGGTTTAAAATCGGCAGTAGCCACCAGTGCCGACGAGGTGAAAATGGAGATAAACCTCAAAAACATCGGTATTCCAAAAGAATCGTTTGCCGCCACGGTCAATGGCCTGGAAGTGGAACACAAAAAACCGGCGCCCGATATCTTTCAGGTGGCGGCCCGGAAAATGGGGTTAAACCCCGAAGATTGTCTGGTGGTTGAAGATGCCGTCAGTGGTGTGGAGGCGGCCAAAAGAGCAGGAGCCCGGTGCCTGGCTTTAACTACCTCCTTCAATGCTGAGGATCTTAATAAAGCCGACTGGCACGCCGCCACCCTGGCCGAAGCACCGGAGGAGGTGCTGGAATGGGGATGAAAGATAACACGGAGTTAATTTTTTAAAATTACCACGAATTTATTCAAAATCTTTATTCGTGAAATCCGTGGACATCCAAAATTATATTGAAGTAATCACCCTTAGAAGAACAGCCAGCCCGATTCCTCAAGTTCAAATGAAGTCTCTCCTATCTGATGACCATCGGCAAAAATAAGCACCTCGTACTCGCCCGGATTTAACTCGCCCCTGCTGTCAAAATAAAGACACACGTCCTTCGATTGCCCGTCATATTCTATGGACCGTCTTGCGGTATATACCATCTGGCTGTCATCAAATTCAAATAGATTATCCTCTGAATTGGTCAGAATATATCCCTCCGGCGGGGAAGCAATGCGCATGTAAATATACCGTTCTCCTTTCGGCACCACCACATTTTCTTCAAGGGTAAAGCATACCTTGATCTTATCTATCTTGTCCACCCTCGATTTTTCATTGCCTCTTTGGTTGATGGGCGTGGCCATTAGGTTTTCCGTTCTCAGTATGCTTGCCTTTTGTACTTGCCGGGAAAGCGTGTCTTTCTCTTGCTGGAGTTCATTTTTCGTTTTCTCCACTTCTTCCTTCTCGTTTTTGACCTTTCTGTTTTCAGCCATCAACTTCTGGTTGGCACGATTAAGCGAATCTATCTGCCGCACATAACTTTTTGCTATGCTCCTGAGCGTATTGACCTCATCCTTTAACTCCTTGATCCTTTTATAATTGGTGGCTTTTATGTTTTTCAGCTCCGATAAAAGGTCATCAACCTTCTCCTGTTCAAAATTTAACTTTCTATTAAGTGTATCGGAAGTTGTTTTTAAAGAATCATAATCCGCCCGTATATCCACCAGTTCACCCTGAAGGGAATCTTTCTCTGTCTGTAATTCTGTTGTGATCTCCTGGGTCATCATTTTTTGATCAATATACAACCACGACATCACCCCTACCAACAAAATAAGGATGATCAACAATACAGAAAGACCCGATGACCAAAAGGACTTTTTGGGTTTTTGTTCACTTGTATGATTGGTGTTTTCTGCCATCTTTTTGTCTCTTTTGTATTACCGTACAAAAATAATTTATATTTTATTTTACATCATATCCTTCAAACGAAGATTTTTAATGAAACGAAAATAAAAAGAACCCTAGTATAATACGCCAAACAGGGAATATACGAAAAGAATACTTCCTGAATGAAATGGGGTCATTTACGCTGTTGCTGATGGCTCTGGGAAGGAGCCATCTTTAATGTCCGGTACAAAAAAATGATCCCAAGAATAATAAAAGGCAGACTGAGCCACTGACCCATATTCAAAGCCATTGTTTGCTCAAAAGGAACTTGCACTTCTTTAACGAATTCAATTAAAAATCTTGCAGTGAAGATCAGTATCATGAAAAGGCTGAATAAAAGTCCCGGCCTGAACTTCCCTTTATTCCTGAAATATAGCCAGGAGAGAATGATGAAAATGGCAAGATAAGCCAGAGCCTCGTATATCTGCGTGGGATGCTTGGGAACAACCTCATTGTTCCTCACAAAAATGAAACCCCACGGCAGCTCCGTTTCGGTGCCGTATATTTCACTATTCATCAGGTTCCCCATCCGTATAAAAAAACCTGCCAGAGCAACAGCTATAGACATTCTGTCGAGGATCCAGATATAGGGCTTCTTCTCTTTCCTTACAAACAGGTATAAAGCAATCAGAATTCCAATGGCAGCTCCATGGCTGGCAAGCCCTCCTTGCCAAATGTAAAGTATCTCATGGGGATGGCTCAGATAATAATCAGGCTGGTAAAAGAAAACATGCCCAAGGCGGGCACCTAATACAGTGCCAATGACCATATATAAGGTGAGCCTGTCGAGTACTTCAATGGAGATGCCTTCGTTTTTGAATATCCGCATGAAAAGCAAATAACCGAATACAAAACCAGCTGCAAAAAGTAAACCGTAATAACGGATAGTCAATTCTCCGAGGATGGGCACATTCTCAAGACTGATCATTTCAGGATCCACATTCCAGGTAACGGCTAACGGTAACATATATTCTTTCGATTTTTTAATCAGACAAATGTAGAAAAAATAATTGGATTCTTTTTCAAAGGTCGGTTTTAAAAATAATCAGGCCGGGTGTTTAGCTTTTCTTCATAATCTTATTAAGTTTGTGGATTATCAAATGTTAAGATGAAAAGGACATGTGAATATATATTAACCTTTGGCCTTTTAGCAGGAATTGTGATTCTTGCCTTTTCAAAGTGCGCCAATCAGGTTACCCCGGCTGGAGGCCCCAAAGATACGATTCCGCCTGAGGTGATAAGTAGCAAACCCCCGAATTATTCGGTGAATTTTGAAAGTGACGAGGTGGAAATTGAATTCAATGAATTCATTCAGTTTGACGAACTACAGCAACAATTTCTCAGCTCACCCCCCTTTGAGGAAGATCCAGATATTCAACTGACAGGGAAAGGTCTGAAAATCGAGTTCAATGAACCGCTTAGGGATTCAACTACCTATACATTAAATTTTGGTAACGCAATTGTGGATTTCCGGGAAGGAAATCCCTTAAGAAATTTCAAATATGTTTTTTCTACAGGCCCCGAACTGGATTCCATGGAAGTGCAGGGCAATTTAGTTGGCGCTTTGGATTTGAGACCCAGAGAAGATATGCTGGTAATGCTTTACGAAGAATTGAATGACTCTGTGCCCTACCGGCAAATTCCAACTTATGTGTCAAGAACCAACGAAGATGGCAGTTTTGTGATCACCAATGTCAGAATGGATACATTCAAAATATTCGCTCTGGGAGATCAGAACGACAATTACTTGTATAATAATATCGAGGAGCCCATCGCCTTCCGGGATTCTCTGATCACTTTTGAAAAACAACAAATTGAAGAATCTGATACCATCTTTAATGAAGAATATCCCGATACCACGGATGTTCCTGACAGCATTCGGATCGACACGGTAATTACCAGGGAATATGAAGGCTATCCGACACAGGATATTTACCTTCGCCTGTTTAATGAAGCGCCAAAAGAGCAATATCTCAAAACTTCCCAGCGCAACAAGCCCGGAAAAGTGGACTTTATCTTCAATAAACCAGTAGAAGACAGCATAGAGGTTAATCTTTTAGACAGTACAGAACTTAATAACTGGTTTTTACAGGAAGGTTCTCTCCTACAAGATACCATAACCTACTGGATAAAGGATTCTTCAATATACAACAAAAGACACCTCGAGTTTGAAGTGGGCTATCCGGACAGCGACAGTCTGAATAACCGAATATGGAGCACTGATACCATTGAGGTGGGCTATTCATTTGAAGACGGTGAACGCACGGCTATGGATACTGTAGAGTTATCATCCAACCTGGGCAGCCAATCCGATCTGAACAAGGAGATAAGGCTTCACTACCCCTATCCGGTAGATTCTGTAGATACCGGAAAAATAGAGCTATACCAAAGGGTTGAAGATACCCTTTGGCAGGAAAAACAATTCCGGTCCCGAAAGGATACACAGGATCTGAATAAGGTATGGCTGGATGTTAGCTGGGAAGGCGAAACCAATTATAAGCTTCGTGTCCTCCCCCAGGCGCTCCAAACCATCTACAACGCATATCACGACACACTGGAGGTGGAATTCTCTACACAGGCAGAAGATCACTATGGATCGCTGATATTTGGAATAAAAGGTGTGGAATCGGATTATATACTGCAACTGGTTACGGACTCGGACGACAAGGAACGGGTGGTAAGAGAAAAATACAATGAAGATGCTGAAAATGGAACCATCCGGTTTGATTATCTGGATCCCGGCGATTACCGCCTCAAATTGATATACGATCGCAATGGCAATAAAAAATGGGATACCGGGCACTACTTACAAAATATCCAGCCGGAGAAGGTGATTTATCATCCTGAAACATTTAATGTTCGATCCAACTGGGAATATGAAATGGACTGGAACGTTAATAATACAAAGGTATTAATAAGAAAAAAGGAGGAGTAGGTTATGTCAGTACTTTTGGATTTTTCAATGTTTCCTACCGACAAGGGAGAAAGCGTAAGCGATGAGGTTGCCAGGATCGTAAAAATGATCAGCGATAGCGGAGTGTCATACAAACTCACGGCTATGGGTACGATAATTGAGACTGAGAATATGGAAGATGCCCTCGAGATTGTGAAGAAGGCGTATGACCTGGCTTCGGAAGATTCAAACCGGGTCTATGCTTCCATTAAGATTGATGCGCGAAAGACCAGGAGTCAGCGACTCACTGGTAAGGTTGAATCCATCGAAAAGAAGGTCGGGGATGTGAACGACTGAATTTTCATACATTTCTCTAAACTTTGTAATAGATGGGCTTCCTTTAATTTACGGTAACTATAGCGTAAGTTAATAAAGTGAAAGGGGGCATATATTCATTTAATTCATCTTTTTTATCCTTATATCAAGCATATAAAAAATACCTGATTTTTATATGGCTTCATTAAAGATGGTATTACAATATTATAAATGCTCATTATTTGTCTCTATAGTTATAATGAGCCCTAATTAAATGAACCGCTTATCTGCCCACCTAATATGGATTTTTATCGTTTTTGGTCATTTTGCCCATGGCCAGAGCGTAAGTCGGGTTGACCTCAAATCTACCCGTGAAACAGGTTTTCAGGTGGTTCAGAAAAAGCCGGAGGGCTTAAAGGCTGTTAATAAACTCGCCCAGTTTCAACTGACGGATAAAACGACCCCTGAAGGATTATTTAAGACGATAGAGACTGAAGGATTTGTAAAATCCTTCAGTAAAGGCTATCCGGATCTCCCTGTTAAAACAAAACTGCTTCAAATACCTGAAGGAGCCAAGGTTGAGGTAAAGGTTAAAGAATACAAGGAAGAACTCATACCACTAAAACAAAGGGGAATTCACCAAAAGATCATCCCCGCCCAGCCCTCCAGACCGAAATCGCAGGAGGACGATCAGAAGTTTTTTTACAATGAGCGCGTATATCAGACCAACCGTTTCTGGGGAAGAGAGCCGGTAAAGGTTAAAGAGCTCGGAACCATGCGCGGGGTGCGGTTAGGAAGACTGGAAATATCGCCTTTTCAATATAATCCGGTAAGCAATCAATTGAAGGTGATTAAAGACCTTGAATTTGAAATTGATTTTATTGGCGGAGAAACCTCCAAAAGCGGAATAAAGGCTGAAACCAGTGACAATCCCTACTCTACGCTTATAGAGAACAACACCATCAACAAAACAAAAAGCAGCATTTCTCCATCAGCTAAAGACGGACCCTTGACCTATGTGATCATTTCACCGCCTGATTTTGAGGACCAACTCCAGCCTTTTATCCGGTGGAAAAGCAAAAAAGGCTTTCGTGTAATCGAAGGATATACCGATTCCATTGGTAATTCCAGCAAAGAAATAAAAAACTTTCTGCAAAAGTTGTACGAGCAGCCGGAACACCATCCTCCAAGTTTTGTATTGCTGGTGGGCGACATTGAACAAATACCATCCTGGGCAGGCAAAACCGGCGGCTCGCATGTGACCGATCTTTATTATTGCGAATACACCGGGGACCAACTTCCCGAAGTATTTTACGGAAGATTTCCCGCAACAGATACATCTCAGCTGCATACGATGATAAACAAAACCCTGGAGTATGAAAAATACGAAATCCCGGATCCGCAATATCTGAAGGAAGCATTACTTGTAGCCGGCAATGATGAAGAATATGAAGATACGTATGTAAACGGCGAGATCAACTATATCACCTCATATTATTTTAACCGTGAGAATGGAATCGATGCCAGGGCTTTTCTCCAGGACCCGCCCAACGGCAATGAGGCAGTGAGCGATTCCATTGTCCGCAATATCAATAAGGGAATGGGATTTACCACCTATTCGGCACATTGTATATCCGAAGGTTGGTCTAAACCTTCCTTTATGCTGGACGATATAACCTCCCTCACAGACAACGGTAAATTCGGACTATGGATAAGTAACTGCTGTTGGAGCATGAAGTTTGATGATCCGGAATGTTTTGGAGAAGCAGCACTTCGGGCAGAAAATAAAGGCGCTGTCGGAGCCATTGGAGCTTCTGATGAAACCTACTGGGACGAAGACTACTGGTGGAGTGTCGGTTTAACGGACAATATCATGTCCAATCCAACCTACGAGGACTCGGAGTTGGGAATGTATGACCGGTTGTTTCACTCTCACGGAGAAAACCCTTCTGAATGGTATATCACCCAGGGCCAGATGATCGCTGCCGGAAACCTGGCAGTCGAAGCCTCACCATCTGATCTTAACGATTACTACTGGGAAATTTACCATTTGATGGGAGATCCATCCCTGATGCCCTACTTTGGAATACCGGATACCATATCCATGAACCTTAATTCTGATGATTTTTACCTCGGCATGGACAATTTAACTGTTAACGCAGACCCCTTTATCTATGTAGCCATTTCTTACAATGAAAAATTGCTGGATGCCGGTTTCACCGATGAAACCGGTACAGTTAACCTTTCATTTCCAAAAATCCAGAGACCCGGGAAATTAGAACTGGTGGCCACCGGTCAGAATAAACAACCCTTCGAAAGAAGCTTTGAGGTTAACGCTTCTAACCAACCGTATCTGATAATCAACCATACCACATTCCGGAATTCATCCGGTGACAGTATCGGAAAAGTCAACTATGGTGATACTGTGACACTTGACATGGTGCTTGAAAATGTGAGCGATTCCCTGACGGCATACCAGGTAACGGACAGCCTTTATACCGGTGATCCCTATATCAAACTGACCGAGAATTATAAACCGGCCGGTAAAGTACCACCTGATACGCTCTCAGAGGAAATAAAAGGTTTTAAGTTCGTGATCAGTGATTCTGTAAAAGATCAGCATGAAGCCGAAATAAATCTGGACATCAGGGGAGAAGACGATCAGGAGAATCAGTACTTATGGCAATCATCTTTCCGGTTGAACGTTAATGCACCTTCACTGAGCATAGGAAGTATAATGCTGGATGACGGCCCCGCCGGCAATGATTCTCTTGATCCCGGCGAAAGTGCTGACCTTCGGGTAGTAGTTCACAATGAAGGGCATGCACCGGTTAGCTCCGTTAAGGGAAAGTTAAACATCACCCACGGGCAGGAATATGTCAGCATCGGGGAATCGCTGGATGAAGTGGACCTTATTGAACAAAGCGCTGCAGATACATTTATCTTCCGCATTTCCGCCGATCCTGATTCACCGGAAAGTGTACCCGTCTATTGCAATATTGACGCCAAAGGCGGGGCAAGAGGCCAATACCAGGCCTCCGACAGAAAGAGACTCATACTAGGTAGTCCCGACACCTCCAGCATCAGCAAAGAGGGAAACCTGAACACCTCTTACACCCTGTTTTATGACTCAGGGGGACCTGAAGAAAATTATGGGAACGAGGAGCACTCCAGGCTAACTTTCCTGCCGGAATACAAAGGTTTTACCTTATCGGTAGATTTCAGGTCATTTGATGTAGAATCTGATTTTGATTCCTTGCGGATTTTTGACGGTACTTCAACCGCAGCTCCGTTAATCGGTATATTTAACAACAGCAATAAGCCGGGACAGATTGTTGCAAAAAATGATTCAGGGGCCCTTACTTTTGAATTCCACTCCGACCAATCCATTACCCGCTCCGGTTGGGAAGCCGAAATAGCAGGCTTACCCCTGGATACCGTAACATTCACAGTAAGTAACGGCAATTCAGTTATCGAAGGGGCAGAAGTTCTTGTTGACGGGAATACCTACACCACGGATTCAACCGGTGAAGTTACTTTTGTACTGAATGAAGGCACCTATGAGTACTCTGTCATTAAAGAGGGTTACCGCAATATCAGCGGCATACTGGAACTTGAGGGCAACATGGAAAAAACTTTTGTACTCAAAAAAACGGTATATGACGTTACATTTGAATTGTATGAAGAAGATGGAAAAACGCCGGTAGATGGCGAAGTAATTCTGGACGGGTCGGCTGATTCAACCTCGCAGGGAACATGTAGCTTTCAAAACATCTGGAGTGTAGGAAATCACTCCTATAACATCCACGTACCCGAGCATTATACCGATTCCGGAAGTTTTGAACTGAATGCGGATACAACCATCCACATCACTTTAGAAAAGATAAAATATCCCATGAACCTGCAAGTGGTAGATGAACAAAATCAACCGCTGGACTCAGTTAGGGTAGACCTGGATACCAATGAAAGATATACCGGTCAAAATGGAAAGGTTCAATTTATGGTACCCAGGGGGAATTATCAGTTATACCTTCATAAAGATCATTATACGGAACACCAGGATAAGTTGCAAATAAAAGATACCACTTCCAGAACAATAGAATTAGCCAGGCTTTACGCTGTGGAATTTAACGTAATAAGCAAACCGGACAGTCAGGCAGTTAAAAACGCACAAATCCATATAGATACGCTGGAAATTCAGACCGATTCTCTTGGAAGCGCTAGGTGTGAATTAACCGGAGGGAAGTATGAATATACAGTGAAAGCCAGTGGTTACGGAGAATATCGTTCAAATATCGATATCAGCCGTGATAGCAGCCTTCAGGTGGTTTTGTCCGAAGCAAGCTCCTTACAAGAATCTCCGGAAAGCAATGACATTGTCCTTTATCCCAATCCCACCAGTGGATTGGTCCAAATTAAAAATGAAACCGGCTATAAATCCATGAAGATACATGTATATAACCTTACAGGAAAAACAATGCTCACCAAAGTACTGGAAGGTACCCATGCCACACTTGATCTCAGGAATTATCCGGAGGGTTTATACCTGTTGCAGGTGAGCAAAAACGGAATACAAATTACGCAAAAATTGCTGGTGGAGTAAGCAGGGCATTCAGCATAAAAAATCCCGGTGCTCATAGAACACCGGGATTTTTTATACGGGGTATTGATTAAGCAACCTTCAACCTGTGCATATTGACCTTTCCAAGTTTTTGCCTGGCATAATCGAGGGAGATCTCTATCTCTTCCTCCTCCATTGAGGGCATATCATACATAACATCCGTCATAATTGCCTCACAAATGGAACGGAGACCCCGTGCACCCAGCTTAAACTCGACGGCTTTCTGCACAATATAGTCCAGCACCTCTTCCTGGAAAGTGAGTTTTTTGCCATCCAGTTCGAACAGCTTTTTATATTGTTTGACGATCGAATGCCTGGGTTCTGTGAGAATCTTCTTCAGCGCTGCCGGATCGAGGGGATTCAGATAAGTAAGCACGGGCAGCCTTCCCACAATTTCAGGTATAAGCCCGTAGGATTTGAGATCCTGTGGTGCAATATACTGCAGCAAATTTTCCCGGTCAATCTGTTCTTTCTGTTTGCTTGCGGAATAGCCTATGACCTGAGTATTCAGCCTCTGTCCGATCTTCTTCTCTATACCGTCAAAAGCACCGCCGCAAATGAAAAGGATGTTATTGGTATTCACCTGTATCATCTTTTGATCGGGATGTTTCCTTCCACCCTGGGGAGGCACGTTGATGGCAGATCCTTCGAGAAGCTTCAGCAGCCCCTGCTGGACACCTTCACCTGAAACATCCCTTGTTATGGAAGGATTATCTCCTTTGCGTGCGATCTTATCAATCTCATCAATAAATACAATGCCCCGCTCGGCAGCTTCCACATTATAATCGGCCACCTGAAGCAATCGGGAGAGTATGCTCTCGATATCCTCTCCTACATAGCCGGCTTCGGTCAATACAGTAGCGTCAACTATAGTAAACGGCACCTGGAGCATCTTTGCAATGGTTCTTGCCAAAAGGGTCTTGCCGGTTCCCGTCTCTCCTACAAGGATGATGTTCGACTTGTCAATCTCTATATCATCCTTCTGGTTGCTGCTGTAATGCATCAACCTTTTATAATGATTGTAAACCGCAACAGACAGATATTTCTTTGCTTCTTCCTGACCGATCACATATTGGTCCAGAAATTCATTGATTTCAGCAGGCTTCATTAACTGCACCTCATTGATGTCGAACTCGCTTTTCTTTTTGACTTCCTCCTGTACGATGCTATAAGCCTGCTCTATACATTTATCGCATATATGCCCGGAAATACCTGCAATAAGTAAATTTGTATCCTTTTTTTCCCTTCCGCAAAATGAACATTTTTCCATCGTTAATATATCCTCCTTGTAAATTCTTTAATTCAAAATTCGGCTGAATTTGTTCCATTAAGGATTATTCGTTTTCTTCTTCCTCATCCTGTTCCAGACGTTCAAGCACTTCATCAACCATTCCGTATTTTTTGGCTTCATTGGCTGTCATCCAGAAATCCCTGTCGGAATCCTTTTCTATTTTTTTATAACTGTTGCCAGTATGTTTGGCCAACAAATAATACAATTCTTTTCTTAGCTTTATTATTTCCCTTGCAGTAATTTCAATATCCGAAGCAGTACCTTCGGCGCCACCCATAGGCTGATGAATCATGATTCTTGAATGTGGCAGGGAAGATCTTTTTCCCGCTTTTCCGGCAGCCAGGATCACAGCGCCCATAGATGCAGCCATGCCTGTGCAGATGGTTGCTACATCAGGATTGATATATTGCATCGTATCATAGATGCCCAATCCGGAATGTACAGCTCCACCCGGTGAATTCAGGTATATCTGAATGTCTTTGGCCGGGTCGGATGATTCCAGGAACAACAACTGGGCCTGAATGATATTGGCAACATCATCATTGATGGGCACCCCGATAAAAATAATCCGGTCCATCATCAGCCTGGAAAAAACATCCATCTGAGCTACATTCATTTGCCGTTCTTCTATAATTGTAGGGTTAATGTAACCATTATAGAAGGAACTATATTGATCCAGCCTCATGTTGCTTATTCCAAGATGTTTATTTGCGTATTTTCTGAATTCCTTATTTGAGTCCATAACTTAATATAATATTTAAAATTAAATAAAGTCCTACAATCTACAATTTATTGTCCTGTTTGTTTATTCTGATCTTCCTGAATCATCTCCTGGAATTCCTCCGAAGTCACTTCTTTTTCTTCCAGCGTGATGCGTTCTTTGATATAATCGATAACTTTTTCTTCGTATTTGCGCTCGTAGAATTTCCTGCGGTCTTCTTCCTTTTTAAGCAACTCGGGAGCATATTGTTCCAGTTGTTCATCCGGCAAATTGCCCAGGCCATATTGCTGAAATTGCAGGGCTGTAACTTCCTTGGCCAATTCCAGCACCTCATTTTCATCCACCTGAATATGGTTTTCCTTGATAATCTTGTTTTTGATCAGATCCCATTTCAGCTCCTCTTCAAATCTGGGGATCTCCTTTTCGATATCCTCCTCAGAAAAGTTCTCATCCTGTTGTGTTTCCTTTAACCATCTTTTGAGAAAATCAATCGGGAGCTCCGGATTGATTTTTTCTACAAAGTAATTTTTGATGTCCTGGGTCAGTTTCCTTTTACTTTCAGGTTTAAGATGCTCTTCAATTTCTTCTTTGATCTTTTGTCTGAATTCTTCCTCTGAGGTTACATTACCCTCGCCGTAAATTTTATCGAAAAGTTCCTGGTTCTGTTCGGCTTTTTCGAATTGCTTGATCTCAGTAATGGAAATTCGGAACTGCCCCTCAACATTTTCAGCTTCTTCTTTATCAATATTCAGCATGGAAGAAATCTCGGTATTGCTGGGAAATGCCTTTTTCAGGTCGACATCGATTTCATCTCCCACCTGGGCACCCTCAAATTTATTTTTAATCTCTTCCTCCTTAATTACCTGAAGGGAAATGGTAGCGTCCTCCTTAACGATACCTCCTTCTTTCGGATTGCCTTCTTCATCAAGCTCCGTTACATGTGCTGAAATAATCTCATCTTTGTTCTGAACAGAATCTATGGGTTTGAACTCCCCAAATCTTTCCAGATAATTTCCCACCTGTTTATCGATCAACTCATCGCTAACCTTTATGGTGTAATAAGGCACCTTATCCTCCTCTGATATTTCCAGATCGAATTCGGGCGCCATGGCAATATCGAAGGCAAACTCAAACTCACTTTCTTTATCCCAGTTAATTGATTTTTGTTCTTCCTTACTGGGCAGAGGTTTGCCCAAAATTTCCAGATTTTCATTCTTTATATATTCAGACAATTTTTCCTGTATCAGCTTGTGGATTTCATCAATTTTTATGTCTCTGCCGTACATTTTCCTAACCAGGCTCTCAGGAACTTTTCCCGGCCTGAAACCGTTCATTTTGGCTTTTTTCTTATAGTCTTTCACCACCTTATCTACTCTTTCCTGATAATCTTCAGGCACAATACGCACTTTAAGCACAGCATTTAGATCGTCTTTATTTTCTTTAGTTATATCCATGATACTGATTCATTTGTTATTTTTCCATTTAAAAAACCGCTAAAACCTTCTCCTCTGTTTTAGCGGTATGTTCCGTTAAATTATCGTGCGGATGGAGGGACTCGAACCCCCATGCCCGAAGGCACCAGATCCTAAGTCTGACGCGTCTACCAATTTCGCCACATCCGCATAAAGGTGATGCAAATATATGTAAATTTTTAATTCAATAGATGATTGATGCGAAAAAATCGAGACATATCCCTTTCAAATTCATTATATTTCTATCGTAAGCCAAAACTGATAACGATAAATGTGTCGTGTTATTTTTCTCAATATATTGCTTAGTAGCTTACTTGTTATCTTCTGATAATATTTGTTTAGTATCCGATAGCTATCGAATTAGAAATTAGGCGCTTAAAGCGCAACTTGAACCAACATGTTGTTCAAACTTAATCTAAACATTGGTTTCTTCCGCGAAGCGCTTTTTTTCAGGCTTGTCCTGAAAAAACGTAGTACCTTACCGGTCAAATTCTTGTTTTTTCTGGCAAAACTTGCCCGGTAAGGTTTTCCAGTTTATCTGGGTTAGGAAAATCCTTCGTTATGAATTTAAACCTCTGAGTTCGAAATTCCTACCCAGGTAAACCTTTCTCACTTGTTCATCTTCAGAAAGCTCTTTGGAGGTTCCGGATTTCATAATCGAACCTTCGAAGAGTAGATATGCCCGGTTGGTAATAGACAGGGTTTCGTGTACATTGTGGTCTGTAATGAGTATGCCAATATTCTTTTCCCTTAACCGGGTTACGATTTCCTGTATGTCTTCTACGGCAATGGGATCAACTCCGGCAAATGGTTCATCAAGGAGCATGAATTTAGGATTTAATGCCAGTGCCCTGGCAATTTCCGTCCTTCTTCTTTCCCCTCCTGACAACTGTGTACCCAGATTTTTGCGAACCCGCTGCAGGCCAAATTCTTTAAGCAAGTCTTCAACCCTTTGTTTCTGGTCGGCTTTGGGTATGTCCGACATTTCCAGAACAGCCCGCAAATTATCTTCCACGCTTAATTTCCTGAATACGGAAGCTTCCTGGGCAAGATAACCTATACCCATATTGGCCCTTTTATATACAGGCTCTCTGGTAATATCCTTATTATCGAGGTATATCCTTCCATTGTTAGGGCGGATAAGGCCGACGATCATATAAAAGGTTGTGGTCTTGCCCGCCCCGTTGGGACCAAGCAAACCAACAATCTCCCCCTGTGATACCTGCACAGAGACTCGCTTAACCACAGTTCTTGATTTATACCTTTTAATAAGGTCTTTTGTATATAATGTTGCTCTTTCCCGCATCGCCAAATTCGTTTTTTCACTTATTCCTATTCATTTGTGTTATCCCGCCAGATCTTCTTCAGCTTCTTCCCTCTCTTTCTGTCTCTCAATTCTTTTGGATATAACGATTCCCACTTCGTATAACAGCACAAGCGGCAAGGTTACGAGTGCCAGGCTGAATACATCCGGCGGAGTAATCACTGCAGCCATAATGAATATGATGATAATGGCATGCCTTCGGTATGTTTTAAGAAAGTCAGGATATACCAGTCCGGCCTTGCTCAGAAAATAAATCAGTATAGGCAATTCAAATATCAGCCCGGCTGCAAGCGCCACCGAGGCAATTGTTCCGATATAGGATTTCAGATGAATGGTGTTGGTAACCTGATCACTGACCTGATAAGACCCGAGAAAATGCACAGATAGAGGGGTAATAACAAAATAGCCGAACAATACACCCATAAGAAACAGAAGTGAACTGAAAAATACCGCTCCCCTGCTGTATTGAATCTCCTTTTCATACAACGCAGGCCTAAGGAAACTCCAGAATTCCCAGAATATAAAGGGAAATGCCAGTATTACCCCAAGCACCAGCGAAATCATGATGTGCATAGAAAACTGCCCGGTCATTTTAATATTGATAATTTCGAGGGGCGTACGGTTTATACAAAGATTTTCTACATTCAATTGATCCGCAAGATTGCACAAAATGCGATTCGTGAAAAAATCGGGGTTTTTCGGAGCCAATATGATATTGCTGAAAATATAGTCCTTTGCTAAAAACACTACAATTGCAACAATAACGATGGCGATGATTGAGCGGAGGAGATGCCATCTCAGTTCTTCCAGATGGTCTAAAAATCCTTGGGCGTTACTTTTATCTTTCTTCATTTGAACTTTCTTAAACTATACCTTCTTTTAAAATATCATGTAGATGTACCATTCCCAGATATACCCCTTCATCCATCACAATGAGCTGGGTGATATTGTGTTCTTCCATCATGTTAAAAGCATTTATGGCCAACTCATTTTTCTTGACGGTTTTTGGCCGGATGGTCATAATATCCCGGGCTTTCACATTTCCAATTTCATCATATTTTTCAAGCATGCGCCTCAGATCACCGTCGGTGATAATGCCCTCCAGCTTATCGTTTTTAAGTACAGCAGTGGCACCAAGCCTTTTGGATGATATCTCCATAATGGTGTGTTTGATGGGATCCTCCACATTCACCTGAGGCACCGCATTTTGTGTATAAAGCTTTTCCACGGTGAGGTAGAGTTTTTTTCCCAGGGCTCCGCCGGGATGGTATTTGGCATAATCTTCCCTTGAAAAACCCCTGTATTCCAATAGACAAACAGCCAGGGCGTCTCCCATAACAAGCTGGGCGGTGGTGCTGCTGGTAGGTGCCAGGTTATGCGGGCATGCTTCTTTCTCTACAGTGGTTTGAATGATGTGATTGGCACTATTACCAAGGAATGAATTGCGATTGGAAATCATTGCAATGAGCGGATTTTTTCGGTATTTCAATAAAGGAACAAGCACTTCAATTTCAGGTGTGCTTCCGCTTTTCGAAATGCAGATGATGACGTCATCTTGTTGAATGATTCCAAGGTCCCCGTGAATGGCATCTGCGGCATGCATGAAAATGGCCGGCGTACCAGTGGAATTCAGTGTGCCTACAATTTTTTCTGCTATAATGGCACTCTTCCCGATACCCGTTATAACCACCCTGCCTTGAGAATTATAAATAAGACGTACTACATTTTCAAAATCTTCGTTAATATAATTTGAAAGATTTCTAACCGACTCAGATTCGTATAAAATGGTTTTTTTTGCAAGATTTTGAATATCCACTTCCATATCCCCTCTATAATTCAATCATGATTTTTATCACTTTTATCAAATAAATCCTGATTTAATGTAACAAAATTTGGAACACATCAATAAAAAATAGTAAATTTATAATGTTGAAAAATGAATCAAAGAAAATATAAATTCGCTGCAAAATTAATTAAAAATAAACTGTAATTGTAAAAATATAGAAGATTGGAAAAATGAGTGTAGGAGCAGAAATTTCATTAAAAGACTATCTGAAGAAATATTTTGGGTTTGACCGGTTTAAAGGGAACCAGGAAGCAATCATTCGGAGTCTTTTAAGTGGTAAGGACACATTTGTTGTCCTGCCGACGGGCGGAGGAAAATCACTGTGTTACCAATTGCCCTCCCTGATTACTGAAGGTACGGCAATTGTAATTTCCCCCCTGATTGCATTAATGAAAAATCAGGTGGATGCCATGAGGGGATTCAGTTCGGATGAAGGAGTTGCCCATTTTTTAAATTCTTCCTTATCCAAAACGCAAATGCAGAAGGTTAAGGAAGATGTCCTGAAAAAGAAGACACAACTATTATATGTAGCCCCCGAATCACTGACAAAAGAAGACAATATTGATTTCCTCAAGCAGGCCAAAATAGCGTTTTATGCTATTGACGAGGCCCATTGTATATCTGAATGGGGCCACGATTTCAGGCCTGAATATCGCAGAATCCGGCCAATGGTTGACAGAATAGGCAGGGCACCGATTATTGCACTGACGGCTACTGCTACACCTAAAGTGCAACACGACATTCAGAAAAACCTGGGCATACTTGATGCCCAAGTCTTCAAGTCTTCTTTTAACCGGCCGAATCTTTATTATGAAGTTCGTCCCAAAAAGAATGCCACAAAGGAAATCATCAAATTCATCAAAAACAATCCCGGCAAGTCGGGCATTGTTTACTGTTTGAGCAGGAAAAAAGTAGAAGAGCTGGCAGAAACCCTTAAAGTCAACGGAATAAAAGCCCTGCCCTATCATGCGGGCATGGATTCGGCCACGCGAACAGAGACTCAGGATAAATTCCTGATGGAAGACATTGACGTGATCGTGGCTACCATTGCTTTTGGCATGGGAATCGACAAACCCGATATACGGTTCGTGATTCATTATAACATACCCAAAAGCCTGGAGGCATACTACCAAGAGACCGGCCGCGCAGGAAGGGACGACGGAGAAGGTAAGTGCATTGCCTTTTATACCTATAAGGATATCCAGAAACTCGAAAAGTTCATGCAGGGTAAACCCATTAATGAACAGGAAATTGGCAAACAATTGCTGCTGGAAACCACCGCTTATGCCGAATCATCGGTTTGCAGAAGACGACAATTGTTGCATTATTTTGGGGAGGAATACCATGAAAAAAATTGTCATAACTGTGATAACTGCCTCCATCCGAAAGAACAATTTGAAGGCAAAGAATATCTGCTTAAAGTATTAAAGGTTATACAGACTGTAAAAGAAAAATTCAAGCATGATCATATTGCCAATTTTCTGGCAGGAAACGCTAACGATTCCATTAAGTCTTATGGACACGATAAATCAGAACTTTTCGGACTCGGTAAAGATTATGAGGCCGACTTCTGGAAAACCATCATACGGAGAGCGATGGTCAAAGGGTTGTTGGATAAGGACATCATCAATTATGGATTGCTCAAATTAAGTGACCAGGGCAGAGAATACCTTGAGAATCCCTATAGCATCATGATCAGCAAAGATCATGATTATGACCACGTTGATGACAAACAAGGCAATCAGGAAGATACCCGAAAACGAGGCACCGTAGATAACGAATTGTTAAGTATATTAAAGGATCTGCGTAAAAAACTGTCCAAAGAATATAGCCTGCCACCCTTTATCATTTTCCAGGACTTTTCACTGGAAGACATGGCCATACAGTACCCCATTACTATGGATGAGATGAACAATATTGCAGGCGTTGGCACAGGTAAAGCCCAGAAGTTCGGAGAACCTTTTATTAACCTGATTAAGGATTATGTAGAAGAAAAAGACATTATTCGCGCACAGGATATGGTGGTAAAATCTGTAGTGAATAAATCCGGTCTGAAAGTTTCTATCATTCGAAGTATTGATAGGCAAATGCCCCTGGAAGATATTGCTAATTCCAAAGGCTTGGAAATATCAGATATTCTGGATGAAATAGAATCCATAGTTCAGTCGGGAACCAAACTCAACCTGAATTATTACATCAACCAGGTGATAGATGAGGATAAACAGGAGGATATTTACGAGTATTTCCTGGAAGAAGCCGAAACCGAGTCGGTACATGAGGCGATCCAGGAACTCGGAGAAGATGAGTATTCAGAAGAGGATATCCGCCTGATGAGGATTAAGTTTTTCTCAGAATACGGAAACTGATAAAAGTTGCCTCATCCTTCTTGTGCATATGTATTTAACCCGGAAAGCCATGGGCTTTCCGGCCTTTTTAATTGTTTTTCAGAGAAAAATGCATCAATCATTATGTCAAATAAAATAATTTTTTGTTTTTTTGTTTCTGTAATTAATAAACCAGACTTTGGCTATCCAATTTACCTTTCAATTTGATATGAGTTATGGCTTCTGATTCAATACTCGAAATCAGGGATCTTACAAAAAATTATGGCAGCTTAAGGGCCCTCGACGGTTTGAATCTGCATGTGAAACGCGGAGAAATATATGGTTTACTGGGACCAAACGGAAGCGGTAAAACCACGACCCTGAGCATCGTGATGGGCATATTAAAGAAAACTGCGGGTGATTATTACTGGTTCAACCGAAAACCCAGTTATAAGTCGCGTCTGAGAATAGGAAGTCTGATTGAAGACCCCCACTTTTATCCCTATTTAACACTTTATGAAAATCTGAAAATTATCACCTGGATAAAAGAACTCCCGGAATCCCAGATAAACTATTCACTGGGAGTTACAGGGCTTTTGAAGCGCAAATATTCAAAATTCAGAACCCTTTCTTCAGGACTTAAGCAGCGGCTGGCAATTGCGGCGATTCTTGCCGGCGATCCCGAGGTGCTTATTCTGGATGAACCCACAAAAAGTCTGGATCCTGAGGGTTTTTCCGACTTAAGACTCATTATACAGGAAGAAGCAAAAAAGGGGAAAACCATCATACTTTCCAGCCACATTCTTGATGAAGTGGAAAAGGTATGTACTCATGTGGGTATATTAAAATCAGGAAGACTGATTACCCGGGGGAAAGTAGAAGATATCCTGAGCGGGAAAGAGGTGGTGTTCATTTCCAGCGATGAGCCGGAAAAAACACGAAAGGCTCTCGACCAATGCACACTCATAGAAAAATACGAGAACCAGGAAAACAAAGAATTCAAATTGCTTCTGAATAAAAAAGGTTCTCCGTCAGAGATCAACAGATATCTTTTTAATCAGGGGATCACACTCTCGAAACTGGTCAAACAAAAAAATACCCTGGAATCAGAATTTTTACAACTGATGAAATAATGAAGATATGAAAAAACTAATTCATATTGAAAATATTAAAACATTCTCTTCCAACACCTTCAGGGTAATACTGACCCTTCATTTTATACTTTATATTCTGGTGGTGCTTGCCGTATCCAGAATTGAGCTGAGCATGGGCGAATTTTCCATAACCCGGCTTTATCATTTTCCCAATGTTTGGGAATTTTTTTCATGGGTGGCCAGCTGGTTCAACATCCTCCTGGGAATACTGGTAATTGTTTTAATTTGTAACGAATTCAGGTTTTATACTTTTCGCCAGCAAGTTATGAATGGCCTTCATGAAAAACACTTATTACTGGGTAAAATATACATGATCCTTGTTATTGCCGTTTATGCCCTGCTGCTGGTTGTTGTTACCTCTCTTGTTTCAGGCAGTATTGCTGGTGATAGGCAATTGGGATTATCTCAGTTTTCCGGAATAGAAGTAATAATGATTTATTTTCTCCAAACGCTGGCTTATATGAGCATGGCCATGTTATTTGCCATCCTGTTCAAAAACCACGGGCTGGCCATTGTGCTTTTCATTTTGTACTTATTTCCGGGTGAAGTGATTCTGAGAAATCTGATTTTTCAAAACATTCAGGAATATTTCCCTGCAAAGCTCATATCAGGGCTCGCTCCTTTACCCTCAATATTCAGGGATCAGGCAGATGCCCTTAAAGGCATGGGAATGGAATTCGGAAGCCCTCAGACTGAGGCAACCGCTCTAATATCACCCCAGCAGGTTGTACTCACTTTATTATATATTGCCGTTTTTCTGACAATCACCTATTGGATACTGAGAAGAAAGAACTATTGACCTCGGGACTTCTTTTTCCACTTGTTTAAAAGGGAGTTGCATGTTTCATAATCCTCTCTCTTCTGGTAATAATTTAGCAAGTCATTGAAAAATTTTTCATCGTGGTAAAAAGGATGGTCTTCGTTAAAAGGAATTTCTCCGCTGATTGTCAGCTCCAGATTACGCTCGGCACGTTTTCGCAATATGTCCAGCGTTTTTTTGAGTTCTTCTATCATCTTGCCCTGTTGTTTTTTTACTCTTTGTTTAAGGAAACGAAAACAAGGCTCAGGTTATTCTTATGGTGGTTTTGGTATCGAACGCATCCCTTAATCCATTACCTATTAATGTAAAAGATAATACAGTAAGCATGATGGCCACGCCGGGTAAAATTGCCAGATATCCCAGATCAACAAGGATATAGCCATAATGCTGTTTGATCATGGTTCCCCACGATGGCACCGGTGGCTGAACGCCTATACCCAGAAAGCTCAGCCCGGCTTCAATAAGAATAGCAGAAGCAAAATTGGCTGCAGATATGATGATCACCGGATTGATCACGTTGGGCAAAATGTGTCTGAGAATGATTCTTCCTGAATTGAACCCCATAGCCCGGGCAGCTTCAACAAATTCTTTTTCCCGTATGGACATGATCTGACCTCTTACCACCCTTGCCACCTCCACCCACATAGTCAGGCCAACAGCTATGAATATTTGCCAGAATCCTTTCCCGATTACAAGGGTAATGGCAATAACCATCAAAAGGGTCGGGATAGACCAGACCACATTGATCAGCCACATGATCAGATCGTCCGCTATGCCTCTGAAATAACCGGCAATTGAGCCTAAAGTAAGCCCGATAAGCAATGATATAAATACAGAAATGAAACCCACTGACAGAGATATTCTGGCTCCTATAATCAGCCTGCTGAGAAGATCCCTCCCAAAACGATCTGTGCCCAGAATAAACTTTTTTTGAACCACATGCTTTTCTCTGATTTGCTCTTTCAGGGATTTAAGAGAGATTTGGCGCTGATTCCCCTGGATATCTGTAAAATAATAAATCCCCTGTTCATAATTTATGACACTATCCGTTGCTATTGGAAATACCACATCCACAGGGTTGTATTCTGCAATGAATTTTTCCTCCTCTGTATACTCGGTATACTCTTCAAGAACGAGTAGGCTATCTTCAAAATAATAATCATTAACGGGAACCATCTTATAAACAGAGGGAATACCTGTAAACATTTTTTCCAGAAGCGTTTTGCCCTGCTCACCTTCATTTCGCCTGACCTTAACCATATTAACGGTAAATCCAGGTTTTTTTGTGGTAAGGGCAATTTGCTGATCGTTGGCATTGGTAGTGGAATCCGGAGTGATCAAATAACCAAGAAAAGCCACAACAAACATGATGATAAGGAAAATCAATCCCCCCATGGAAAATTTATTGCGGTTAAACCTTCTCCATGCCAGCTTGCCGGGAGATAACTGTTCCTGTTTGAATTTTTGCTTATTTTGCCCGCTTTTCATGAGGGTAACAAAATAAATACAATTTGGTCAATTTACATGATAATATCGATTTTTCCACTCAAACCCTGAAAATTTCCCTCCCAGTGCCACACTGGTAGCGTATAAAAAATAGATAAGCTGAGAAGGAACATAACTCAGCAATAAACAAGGTATCTTATAATACAGTATTAGCGGAAACAGCAGGAATGAATCTATAATAAACTTGAAAAGAAAGAACCCGAGAAAAAAATTAAAGACTGACGCATGAAAAAGCATCAGGACAAAAAATACAAGAAGAAGTAAATTGGTAGCAAACACGTTATAAGAAACAAAGAGGATATCAAAGTCACTGTAGTATTTGCTTTTTGAAACCCAGCGTTTGCGTTGATTCCAAAAACGCTTCAATGTTTTTTCCGGAAAAGTTTCCACGAGGGCATAGCGGTGCTTATTGAACCTGATCTTTCCCGGATATTTCTTTTTGATGCTGAGGAGAAGCATGGTATCGTCGCCTGAAGCAGTTTCTGAAGAAAATGGATCCCTGAACTCGTTGTATACCTGCCGGGTAAATGCCATGTTGGCCGCATTGCAGAAAAGAGGCCGGTTAAGGGAAGCAGCGCCGGCCGAAACAGCAAGCAGGCTGATGAATTCCAACGCCTGAAAACATTCAAATGGCTTTCTTTTGTGGCTTTTGTAAAGCACAGGGCCCAATATCATATAAGGGTTTTCTTTTTCATAAAACGATACAACAGAGCCAATCCAGCGGTTACCCATGATACAATCAGCATCGGTGATCATAATCAATTCACCTGTCGCTGAATCAATTCCTTTGCTCAAAGCGACCTTCTTCCCGGTTTCCCCGGAAGCATTGCACACCACCCGAAGGTCCATATCCGAATTATGTTGCCACCGTTTAATGACTTTTAGCGTATCATCTTCGGAATGGTCATCAGCCAGTATAATCTCAAACAGATGTCTGGGGTAATCCTGCAGGGTCAAATGTTGGAGCAGCACTCCAATGTTTTCTTCTTCATCCTTCATGGCAACAATAACGGAAACCCGCGTAACAGAACCAGAAGATGATTCGGCGGGCAGCCGGTTTTTTAATTTCATCCAGCCGTAAGTCAGCGTCAATATGCAAACACCATAAATTAAAAATAAAAGGCAGGTTATGAATACCAACAGTGCAATCATAAGTATATTGTATATATGAAAAATTCAAACAAGTGGTTCAATTCAGAATTATACGGGCCGGTTTCATAAATTCAAGCCAAATAATTCTGACAAAAAAACAATATATTTTTTATTTTGTAAATTAAATTTTAAACTTGTTTATTTAAACAGATTTTATGGCCCAATATGGGTCTACAAAAATATTATTTGTAAATTGGAACAAATTGGATGTATTTAATTACATTTGCGTAGATTAACTACGGGAAAAGACTGTATACTAAGATATGGAGAAGATTAAACTAAACGTACTGGGAATTTCATACAGCCAGACTCAGACCGGCGCTTATGCGCTGGTATTAACTGAGGAAAAAGGCGAGCGAAGAATTCCCATTATCATTGGCGGTTTTGAGGCGCAGTCAATAGCGATTCAACTGGAAGGTTTAAAACCACCACGTCCCCTTACTCATGATCTGTTCCACAATTTTGCCCTGACGTTCAAAATCAATTTAAAAGAAGTGATCATATATAAACTGGAAGAGGGTGTCTTCTACTCCAAGCTGATCTGCAACAACGGCGATGAAGATGTAACCATCGACGCCCGAACTTCAGATGCAGTTGCTTTGGCCTTGCGATTTAAATGTCCTATTTATACCACGGAAGAGATCCTTTCTAAATCCGGTATTGTCATTGATCTGGAACAGGATAAAGGCAGCGGCGAGGTGAAAAACGAGAAAAAAACCAAAAAGACCACCACGGGATCAACGCAAAAGTACAAGGACATGGACCTGGATGAGCTGGAAGGACTTCTGGAAGAAGCAGTTAAAAACGAGGAATACGAAAAGGCCTCCGCCATCCGGGATGAAATCAACCGGAGAAAAAAACAATAACCTTTACGAAATTTTATAATATTCCGCTCTATGAAATCCATCATGCGTATTCTGATTGCTCTGTTTCTTTTCCCTGTCTTCGCCAATGCTCAGGGTATCCCTGACAGCGAGCATGACTATCTGATCACCCTCTCCACCGATTACGGCGAAATAAAAATGTTACTGTATGATGAAACGCCCATGCATAAGATGAATTTTGTGAAATTGGCTAAGGCCGGAGTTTACGACCACATAGCTTTCCACAGGGTAATCGATAACTTCATGATCCAAACAGGTGATCCTACTACCCGCAATAAGTCTCCCGAATATGATCCATCAATCATTCAGGAAACCATTCCGGCAGAGATCCGCTCTGATTTAAAACATATTTACGGGGCAGTCGGAGCAGCCCGCAGAGATGATAGCCCGGAAAAAGCATCCAATGGCAGCCAGTTCTATATTGTTGAAAATCGGCAGGGTGGCGAACACCTTGACAATAAATACACCGTTTTTGGAAGGATCGTAAGCGGATTCAGGGTGGTACACAAAATTGCCGGAATTCCCACCGATGAGAGCGATACACCAGAAAAGGACATATACATGACTGTGAAAGTGGATACCGTGAAACGTTCGGAGGTCGAGAAGTTTTATAATTACGATTACGAATCCTGATCCGTATTTTCGTTTTATGGAGCTATGATGCAGATGCCCCGTTCCCAAAAGCGAATACTCCGTTCTAAGGACGAACCGTTATTTTGCCTGTTTTCAATAATTATCAGCTTCATTTAATTTTTTGATCAATTTATTCCAAAAATGGGGTGTCCGCATAACGTTGATTATTCCACAGAAACAGAATATCCCAAAAACGTTTGCGAGGTGAAAATTTGGTGTATATTCGCAGCGACATTTAAAACAGAAGCATCCATGAAAGAGATACGAGACAACTTTTACGAAGCACGCGATATACTGAAGCAGTTCATCACCAATGAAGAGAACTTCAATGCCATCGAACAGGCCGGCAATTTGCTTGTGGAAGCCCTTCAAAACGGAAATAAAATCATATCCTGCGGCAATGGCGGCTCCATGAGCGATGCCATGCACTTTGCCGAAGAGCTTACCGGCCGTTTCAGAGATGACCGGAAACCTTTTCCTGCAATGGCTATATCAGATCCCACTCACCTATCTTGCACCTCCAATGATTACGGCTATGAGCAAGTATTTTCCCGTTACCTGGAAGCTTTTGGCAATGCTGGCGACGTGCTGCTGGGAATAAGCACCAGCGGCAACTCAGCCAATATTGTAAAGGCCGTTAATGTAGCCCGGGAAAAAAAGATGAAAGTCATTACACTCACAGGAAAAGATGGAGGCAAACTCAGTCAGATGGCTGATGCGGAGATTCGGGCTCCGCGATCGGCTTATTCCGACAGGGCTCAGGAAATCCACATCAAAGTGATCCACTCACTGATCCATTTTATAGAATTGAAATTAGGGAATGTAAAATAATTTTCTTATCTTCCCTCCTCAAAATACGTGAACATGCTGGTCAAGACTTATGGTAGCGCAGTGCAGGGAATTAATGCCACCACGGTGACCATTGAGGTAAACGAGTTCAAAGGCATCAACTTCCATCTTGTAGGCTTACCCGATAGTGCTGTTAAAGAAAGCCAACAACGGATATTCTCTGCGATAAGAACCAACGGGTACCGAATTCCCGGGAAAAAAATTGTCATTAACATGGCACCTGCTGACATACGAAAGGAGGGTTCGGCTTACGATCTGCCTCTGGCTATGGGAGTTCTGTCCGCCACAGAAGCGATCAATGTTACCGGACTGGAAGATTATGTTATCATGGGAGAACTTTCCCTTGACGGAGGCTTACAGCCCATCAAGGGTATCCTGCCAATCGCCATACAAGCACGTAAGGAAGGCTTCAAAGGATTCATCCTTCCGGAGAAGAACGCCCGGGAAGCGGCTGTTGTCAATGATCTGGACGTTTATGGCGTGCAAAATCTGAAGGAGGTTATCCAATTCTTTACAGGAGAGCGCACCCTGGAAAAGACCTTTGTAAATACACGGGAAGAATTTTTTGCCAACCTGGCCAATCATGACATTGACTTTTCCGACGTAAAAGGCCAGGAGAATGTGAAGAGGGCCCTGGAGATTGCAGCAGCCGGAGGACATAACGTTATCATGATCGGTCCGCCTGGAGCCGGCAAAACCATGCTGGCCAAGCGGCTACCCACAATAATACCACCCCTCACCCTTCACGAGGCACTTGAAACAACCAAGATACATTCGGTAGCAGGCAATATGGATCCCGATACCGCTCTTATGACCCGCCGCCCATTTCGAACTCCCCATCATACCAGTTCTGATGTAGCCCTGGTAGGTGGGGGGAGCTATCCGCAGCCGGGAGAGATATCCCTGGCCCACCACGGCGTGCTTTTTCTGGATGAACTGCCTGAATTTCCAAGATCCGTGCTTGAAGTGATGCGCCAGCCCTTAGAAGACCGGGTTATCACTATCTCCCGGGCAAAATTCACTGTAGAATATCCGGCCAGCTTTATGCTGGTGGCCTCTATGAATCCCTGCCCATGCGGCTATTACAACCATCCCGATAAGGAATGCGTATGCACCCCGGGCAACATCCAACGCTATATGAATAAAATATCCGGCCCCCTGCTTGACCGCATTGACATTCACATCGAAGTAGTGCCGGTTTCCTACGAAGAACTTTCTGACATAAAACCGGCTGAAAGCAGCGAAACCATCAGAGAAAGGGTGTCTGCCTCACGGGAAAGTCAGTCCCGAAGGTTTGAGGAACACAACAACATATATTCCAATGCCCAGATGCACAGCAAAATGATTAGACAATACTGCGAAATCGATTCAGCAGGCAAAAACCTGCTGAAACGGGCCATGGACAATGTAGGTTTATCGGCCAGGGCTTACGACAGGATACTGAAAGTCTCCCGCACCATTGCCGACCTGGAAAACAGCGAGGCCATCAAAGCCCATCACCTGGCCGAGGCCATTAACTACAGGAGCCTCGACAGGGAGAATTGGGGAAGTTGAAATAGTAAATTTATTGACAGGGTTCGGATTAATTTAATTTTCAAGGTGTAAAGAAATTTTCTGTAATCTATCTGAAAACTTATTGTATGGTGAACCGGAATAATATATATTTTTATAACCTGCATTATTCATAAATTTTTACAAATATGAATAAAATGCAGGTTAACCCC
>JBKGZA010000016.1:0-29315 GCA_046545815.1 Bacteroidales bacterium | reverse complement strand
GTTAATCTGGAAACAATGGAAAAGGGTGCGTACGCGCATGCGAAACCTTGTTAAATTGGGTATTAACGGGCAGAAAGCATGGGAATTTGCCAATACCAGGAAAGGCTACTGGCGTATAGCCCATAGCTATATTCTTGCCACGTCTATTACTAATGAACGCCTAAGAGAGGCGGGGTACGTTTTCTTTACAGATTACTACCTGAAGGTAAGGGTGTAACCAGGAAACCGCCGTATCCGGCAGTTGCCGGATGTACGGTGGTGTGAGGGGACAGATAGGGAAATAATCCCTATCTTCCTACTCGATTTCTTCAATTATTTGAAGTGTTTTATATATTTGAAGGAAAATTGGAGATGAAAGATGCTGAAAGACGAATACTTCATGAAAGAGGCGATTAAAGAGGCGAAGAAAGCCATGGTCAGAGATGAGGTGCCTGTGGGAGCGGTGGTGGTTTGTAACGGGCAGATCATTGCCCGTGCTCATAATCTCACGGAAACCCTTAATGATGTTACTGCCCATGCAGAAATGCAGGCTTTTACTGCTGCTGAGAATCAGTTGGGCGCCAAATACCTGAATGATTGCACCCTGTATGTGACAATCGAGCCTTGTCCTATGTGTGCGGGGGCGGCTTACTGGACCCAGATATCCAGAATCGTATATGGCACCGTAGATACCAAAAGGGGGTTCCTGAGCAAACAACTCGATATTCTTCATCCCAAAACCAAGCTTTCTTCCGGTGTGCTGGAGGATGAATGCAGCAATTTGCTGATCGACTTCTTTAAACAAAAGAGAAAGTCGATGTAAGAAAGTCCGGGAGTCAATGCATCATTCCGGGTTCTCTTGAATATACAGGGGATTGGAACGCCAGAAGGATTGACATATATTATTCGTCTTTTAATAATTCGGCCGGATTTGCAGTAGCTGCCTTGTAGGCTCTTTGGCTTATTGTGAGGAAAGCAACCAAAAAGGCAACTATTGAAGCCAGAATAAAGGTCATCAGGCTGAGCTCAACCCTGTAGGCAAAATCCCGTAGCCAGTTGTTCATGAAATAGTAGGCTATCGGCCATGCAATTAAGGTTGAGATTCCGATCAATATGACCACTTCTTTGGAGAGAATGGCCATAATCGATGGTACAGATGCTCCGAATACTTTTCTTACACTGATTTCATTGGTTCGCTGCTCTGTCATAAAATAGGTCAGGCCGAGTAATCCCAAACATGCAATGAAAATGGCCAGAATGGAGAAGATGCTGAAAACGTTTCCTGCCCTTTGTTCCTGCATATACTTTGATTCCCAGTCATTTTTCAAAAAAGAATACTGAAAGGGTTTGCCGGGATTGAAAATGTTCCACGTAGATTTCAGGTAGGCGATGGTTACAGCCAACTATGAAGGATTCAATTGTACTGAAAGATTGGCGGGATATGAATTCATATAGATACTTACCTGAGGTCTGATTTTGTGATGCAGGGATGCATAATTGAAATTCTTTGTAATTCCGATTATTTTATCGGGCTGATCTCCATCACCCGGGTTCACCAAAAAAAGTTTTTTTTCCTACAGGTTTCTCCATGTCGGGCTTGCAGGCAGCCGCTTCATTGATTGCCACACAAAGGGAATCAGCGGCATAATCTGATCGTTGTTAATGCCAGGGTCTTTGTTGTTGATAAAGTTCATTTGTCTGGATACTACAGTGGTGCCTATAAGCAGAACGATGGTGATGATGAACTGGAATATCACCAGCAGTCCTCTTAGTTTTGAGTTTCTGGATTCCGGTTAAATCAAAAATTTGGAATTATATTTGTGTCTTTGATTTATTCATAGAAAAATATAAGGCATGAAACATATACGAATCCTCTTTTTTATCGTCACGTTGAGTTTGATGGGATGCAAGACCTACAAACCTTTAGAAATTGGCGAACCCAGAAATCTGAAGTTAGAGTCTCTGTCAGAAAGTACGGTGGATCTTAGTATGGAGTTACCTATCCGTAATCCCAATATTTACCGGATAAAGGTAACGCGAGTTGAAGGATCGGCATTTATCAACGATAAGAAGGCCGGTGATATAAAAAACACGGAAAAAGTCAGACTTGCTGCCAATTCGGACAGGATTCATGATGTTATGTTGAGAGTGGACTACTCGGATCTTTTATCCGGGGGAATGTCTGTGATGAGTATACTGAGAGAGGGGGAGGTAACGCTCTCTTTAAAAGGTTCTTTAATAGCCAAGTCATTTCTTTATAAAAAAGAACTGGACTTTGACAGAGAAAGCAAAGTGAATTTGGCCAGATGATATGTTTGCTAATTTGGACAAGCCAAAACCAAAAAGGATGCTTTCAAGGAATTTAATGTGTTTCCGTTTTGGCTTGGCCAAATTAGGCGCTTACTTTTTATTTTCTTGCATTTGTTGGCAGAAAATGAAATCAGGATTTCCAGTTTAACCGGGTCAGGATGATGTAAAATTTGTTTAATTTTGTGGTTACAAAAGCAAAGCTTATGAATGTGTTTTCTTTTCTCCTGTTTTTTGTGCTTTTCCCTTTGGTTGCCTTAAGCCAGCAGGATACAGAAAAAAAGTTGTCTGAAAATGTTTTCAGGAAAATCGAAGAGAAAAGTGATAACAACATCACTTTTCAGCAGGATAGTGCTATTCATAATCTGATTTTACAGCATATTTCAAAAAACAAAAAAAATCCGGAGATTGAAGGATACCGGATTCGGATCTATGCTGATCTGGGCACTCAGGCCAGAAAAGATTCTGAAGAAGTTAGGGCAGAGTTTTATGAGAAATTTCCGGATATACCTGTTTACCGTGACTACGACAACAGCTGGTGGAAAGTATATGTGGGAGATTTTCGCACCAAAATCGAAGCCATCAAATCGCTGAAAAAAGTAAGAGAAGAATTTCCTTCGGCTTTTGTTGTACCGGATGAAATTAATTTTCCGGAGTTGAATTAAGCAAAAAATGGCCAATGAGTGACCAGATAGAACATGAGTGTGGGATTGGGATGATCAGGTTTTTGAAACCACTGGAGTACTATCAGGCGAAATATGGCTCCTGGATGTATGGTTTGCAAAAATTGTATCTTCTTTTGGAGAAGCAGCATAATCGGGGGCAGGATGGAGCTGGCCTGGTCAATCTTAAGTTTGATCTTAAACCCGGAGAGAAGTATATTCACCGGGTAAGAACGAACAAAAGCACTCCCATTAAGCGCATTTTTGATACAGTGGAAGAAGGTCACCAGAAAGTCAGAAATAAGAATCCGGATCTTTTGAATGACCCTGTATGGGCCAAGGAAAATCTGCCTTTTGCGGGTGAGATATATCTGGGGCATTTGAGATATGGCACCTATGGGGTAAACAACATAGAATATGTCCACCCGGTAATGCGCGAGAATAACTGGAAGTCAAAAAATCTCGTTCTTGCGGGAAATTTCAATCTGACCAATGTGGATGAGCTTTTTCAGTTGCTGATTGATTTGGGTCAACATCCCAAGGATTTTTCCGATACAGAAACCGTACTCGAAAAAGTGGGCCATTTTCTTGATGAAGAAAATCAGCTGCTTTTTCGTCAATATAAAAATGAGGGATATAACAACAGAGAGATATCCCAGCTGATTGCTGAAAATATCAGCATTAAAAAGATTTTACAGAGCTCGAGCAAGGACTGGGATGGCGGATATGCCATAGCAGGGATTGTAGGACATGGAGATTCCTTTTTTATGCGTGATCCTCGGGGTATCCGGCCCGCCTTTTATTACATGGATGATGAAGTGGTGGTATGTGCATCGGAAAGGCCGGTTATTCAAACGGTGATGAACGTGAAGGCGGAGCAGGTTCAGGAAGTTTCTCCCGGCAATGCCCTGATCATTAAAAAAAGCGGTCAGGCCGCAGAAGAAGAGA
The DNA here is from genome assembly GCA_046545815.1 of Bacteroidales bacterium. Lineage (GTDB taxonomy): Bacteria > Bacteroidota > Bacteroidia > Bacteroidales > UBA12077 > JAGXLC01. The sequence continues at coordinate 25,419 of JBKGZA010000016.1, read as the reverse complement.
TAAGGGTGCCTGAAGAAAGGAAATCCTGTTCTTTTGAAAGAATATATTTTTCACGCGGCAGTGACAAGGACATTTACAGGGAACGCAGGAAGCTGGGTGAACTGCTTGTACCTGACGTACTGAAAGCCATAGATTATGACTTGGATAACACCGTATTTTCGTTTATCCCCAACACTGCTGAGATAGCTTATTATGGAATGCTATGGGGACTGGAAGCCTATCAACTGGATAATAAGAAAAGGGAGATTCTTGAAAACAAGGATAACCTGGACGAGGAATACCTGGAGGACTTGCTTACCAAGAAAATCAGAGTAGAGAAGATTGCCATAAAGGATGTTAAGCTGAGAACCTTTATTGCTCAGGAAAGCGGAAGAAAAGATCTGGTTGGTCATGTGTATGATATTACCTATGGTACAGTGAACAGAGGAGTAGATAACCTGGTTATCGTTGACGACAGTATAGTAAGGGGAACTACCCTGCGTGAGAGTATTCTTCAGATACTTGACCGCCTGGAGCCCAAAAAAATTGTGGTTGTTTCTTCCTCTCCCCAGATTCGCTATCCCGATTGTTATGGTATTGATATGGCCAAGTTAGGTAATCTGGTGGCATTTCAGGCTGCCATTTCATTGCTGAGGGAACGGGGCATGGCAAATGTGATCAATGAAGTGTATAAGAAATCCAAAGCGCAGGAAAATCTGCCCAGAGAAGAAATCATCAATTATGTAAGGGATATATATAAGCCATTCACGGCTGAAGAAATCTCGGATAAGATCAGCTCAATCCTGAAGGCGGAAAACATCAAATCTGAGGTACAGACTGTCTATCAGAAAATTGAAAATCTGCATCACGCATGTCCAAATGATACAGGCGATTGGTATTTTACCGGTTGTTACCCTACGCCAGGAGGCAATAAAGTAGTTAATCGGGCCTTTATTGATTTTATTGAGGGACGCGACAGAAGAGCCTATTAGTTTTTACCTGCCTCTTTTTTAAATGATTCCACATGTCTCTTTTTCTTTTTGGGGTATATATCGCTTATGGTAATCATAATACCGGTTTCCTCCACATCACCGAAAGATTTGTTCAGTGCTGTCCCAAAAATTTTCATGGTGCGCGAAAGATTCATATAAGCATTGATCAGTGGCGGGATGTTCTCTCCCAGTTTCCGGACTTCCTGTGATAAAATTTTTAAATTTTCTTCATAGCTGTTTCCGGTGAAGATTTTATCCAGCTCATCAGGATTGGTATTGAGTGTCTCCGGATTTTTGGGATGTATCAGATCGTATGCATCATAAAATTCTTTGTGGAGAAAGCGCAGAATTAGGTCGCGCGCTTTTAGATTAAAATGGGGGTACATCGTCACCTTCCCGAAAAAATATTCGTGGTTTTGATTTTTTACTACCAGAGCACCAAGGCCATCCCACAAATTATCAAGAGCATAAAGGGTTTTTCGTGTGTTACCGGTCGACTGAAATTTGGGCTGGATGAATGAACGGCCCAGCTCTATGGTATAGGGGAGATATTCACGTATGAATTTTGGAGAGAAATGAAAAAGTTTTTCTGTAGCCAGATATTCAGGTTTTGTATGTTCATCACACACTTTGTACCGGTAGCCCCCCAGTATTTCCTGTTCTTCAGGGTCCCATGAAATCAACTGTTGGTAGGGCTCTTCCGCGTAATCAAATTTGTCAATATCCAGTTCTTTACCTGTGCCTCCGCCCGCAGCTCTGAAGGTCACTTCCCTCAGTCTGCCTACTTCTCTCAAGGTTTTGGGAGAACCATGATATGTGATCACATACAGCTCATTATTACCATAATTGGTATGCCGAAGGAATTTATCGGGTGTTAATTCCTTTTTGATTTCTGACTTATCAACCGGGTTTATGATGTCTTGCATAGGTTGTTTTTATCGTTTGGCAACAAATCTATGAATTTTTTACAATTGGTCAGGAGAAAATTCCCTGTTCTTGTCTTCACTTAGCTGATAAACATGTTCTTTTATTTTTCCAGCCCATTCCTTTGGTGTGTATTTCTTATCCAGTGTGGTATGGGGTATTGGTTTGCCAAAAGTTATTACTATGTTTTTGTCCTGTTGTTTGAACATTTCATTGGGTAGGAAAAACATTTCGATATTGCTTTTTATACCCACCAATTTCCTGATTTTTGCAAAATTATAAAAAAAGTTGGAATTTCTGCCACTAATGTGCACGGGTATGATGTCCCTCTGATGACTTTTTGCTTTATTAATAAAGCTTTTATGCCATTCCAGATCCACAATTTTCCCATATATTTTTCTTGAGCATAAACCAGCGGGAAAATTTAGTATCTGCGCATCGGACCGGTAAGTTTCCTCGATTTTTCTGACATATTCCGAGGATTGCTTTCCGTGTTTGTTCACAGGAACAAATATAGGCTTCAGATTTTCAATGTTGAGCAGTATATCGTTTACAATAAACTTGATATTGGGATGAATATCTCCCACTTCTTTGCCGAAGACCAGGCCATCAAGCCCTCCCAGCGGATGATTGGCAACAAAGATAAACCTCCCTTCCCGGGGAATATTCTTCTTTCCATATGTTTTAATGTTGATCTCAAAGTGCCTGAGTCCTGCTTTCACAAATTCCAACCCTTGAAGGTGGGAAATTTCAGGTAAAATCTCGTTGATTTCATCCTCGTGGATGATATTTTTCAAATACCGGTATACAAATCCGGGAACTAACCTGGCTACTTTCGGATTTTTCCTGTGAAAAACTTCTTTGACATCGATCTTTTCTATGCCTTGTTTTTCTTCACCCATTTTTCCCTTCCGTTATATCATCATATACTATACTAAATAAACTTGTAAAATTATAAAATTTCCCTGGATCAAACAATCCTTTAGTGTTTAATCCTTTCATGACAGGCTATTTGATGATTCCATGTATTTCGGTGTGAAAAAAGTTTTCAACAATGTGGTAAAAAATGGTAGAAAGTGGTTGTAAGTGGTATAATTTTCTTTATATTTACATACTAATTTTAGGTGTAGTATATGGCCACATTTATAGGTGATTATACTTGCAAGGTTGATGTAAAGGGGAGAATCACCTTCCCCTCGGCTTTTAAGAAGCAGATGGCTTCTTCGGAGGGGGACCATTTTGTGGTCAAGAAAGATATTTTTGAGAAATGTCTGGTGCTTTATCCTATGGATGAATGGAACAGACAAAACCGGCTGATCAGAGAAAAGATCAATCCATATGATAAGGAACACAACCGGTTCCTGCGAAATTTTTACCGGGGAACGGCAGAAGTGTCTCTTGACGGGAACAGTCGGCTGTTGATACCCAAAAGACTTTTAGATGCGGTAGAAGTATCAAAAGAGGTGATCATGGCCGGTCAGGATGGCAAAATCGAGATATGGGCCAGGCATTTGTACCAAAAGATGCAGGAATCTGAGGATGATTTTGCCCATCTGGCTCAGAAGATCATGGGGAATGACTCAAATGGCGAAAATGAGGAATAGGTATTATGTTTCATCGACCGGTATTAGTGGAGGAAAGCATACAAGGATTGAATGTAAAGCCAGGCGGAGTTTATGTAGATGCAACTTATGGTGGTGGGGGACATGCAGGGAGGATCATTGAAAAGATTGAAGACGGTTTGCTGATCGCTTTTGATCAGGATACGGAAGCTGGAAAAAATCTTATTGACGACGACAGGTTGATTTTTATTAATCACAATTTCAGGTATATGAAAAATTTTTTGAAATATCTGGGATTTAATCAAATTGATGGAATATTGGCCGATCTGGGGGTTTCCTCACACCATCTGGATGTTCCTGAAAGGGGTTTTTCTTTTCGATTTGATGCTTCATTAGATATGAGGATGAATCAATATGCACCGCATAGTGCTGCTTTTGTTATAAATACTTATACTGCCAAAGCATTGAATGATATTTTCCGGAATTATGGCGAGATCAGAAAGACCAGGCCCCTTGTTGAAGCCATTCTGGAGAAACGCAATAAAAGACAAATCAACACTACTTCAGAGCTGGTGGATGCCTTGAAGGATTATATTCCGCAGAAATACCGGAACAAGTTTCTGGCAAAAGTATTTCAGGCCCTGAGGATGGAAGTGAACAAGGAAATAGAAAACCTGAAGCAATTTCTGAAACAAAGTTATGAAATGCTGAAGAGTGGGGGTAGATTAACAGTCATTTCCTATCATTCCATAGAAGACAGAATAGTAAAAAATTATATTAAAAGTGGCAGATTTAGCGGGGAACCGATAAAGGATTTTTACGGCAATGTATTGGCCCCTTTTGCCATGGTAAATAAAAGGGTAATTGTTCCTTCCGGTGAAGAAGTCAGGAACAACAACCGCGCAAGAAGTGCCAGATTAAGGATAGCGGAAAAACTGTAGCGATGAAAAAGAAAAAAAACATAGAGTTTATTGATGAATCCCGGGAAAGAAGTGAACTGAAACGCATTGGTTCCTTAAAGGGATTACTGGCCGGTTCATTGCTTACCCGCGAGAAGGTGGTCAGGCAGTTGCCCTACATTCTATTTCTTACTATGCTGGCTTTTGTCTATATAGGCAACCGATATCATGCAGAAAAGGTAGTAAGGCAGAATTCACAGCTTCAGGAAGAGGTGAAGGAACTAAGGGCAAAAGCAATAACCACCTCCGCTGAATTGATGAGGCTGAGTCAGCAGTCACAGGTCATCAAAATGATCCGAGAAAAAAATATGGGGTTAAAACAGTCGGTAACACCACCGAAAAAGATTGTTGTACAAAGTAAGGAAGATTAATGCCATTAAAAAGGGACATATTGTGGCGTGTTGGAGTAGTATATGTGCTTATTCTGCTTCTTGGAATCGTTATAGCAGGGAAAATTTTTTATTTGCAGGCTTTTCAGGGAGAAGAGCTTAGAAAAAAAGCAGAAGAGCTGAATTTGAGAACCGAGATGATTGAGTCCAACAGGGGGGATATCTATTCGGCTAACGAGAGGTTGCTGGCGAGCTCCGTTCCTTTTTATGAGATACGCCTGGACACCCGGAGCACCGGTTTGAGTATGGACAGCCAGACTTATTTCAGAAAGCTGGACACGCTGGCCAGGGAATTGGCAAGTTTGTTCAGGGATCAGTCCGCTGCTCAGTACAGGCGTGAATTATACAGAGCAAGAAAAGATAGGGAAAGATTTTATCTAATTAAGGAAAAAGTCAACTATAAAGAGCTGAAGGCACTGAAGACATTCCCATTGTTCCGGGAAGGACGATATAAAGGTGGTTTCATCGTAATACAAAAGGATTTGCGGATACAACCACACGGTAACCTTGCTTCCCGTACCATAGGTTATACCATTGACTGGGAAGGAGGCAATGTGGTAGGCATAGAGGGCGCCTATGATGATTACCTCAAGGGAACGAAGGGAGTTCGGCTGATACGTCGAATACAGGGTGGAATGTGGATACCCGTTGGAGATGAGAATAAGGTGGAACCTAAAGGCGGCAAAGATGTACATACCACCATTGACATAAACATTCAGGATGTAGCAGAAAGCGCACTCAGGGAGCAATTGACTGAGCATAATGCCGACCACGGCACGGCAGTTTTAATGGAGGTAAATACCGGTGAGGTGAGGGCAATAGCCAATCTTGGAAAAACAGAGGAGGGGAATTATAGGGATATCTATAATTATGCAGTAGGAGAAAGCCGCGAACCTGGATCTACTTTTAAACTGGCTTCCATTATGGCTATATTGGAAGATGGCTATGCGAGTCTTGATGATACGGTGGATACAGAGGACGGAACGGTCCGTTATTATGATAAACAACTAAGGGATGTCAAACCGGGGGGTTATGGTAAGATCACTGTGAGGGATGCTTTTATTCATTCTTCTAATGTGGGAATATCCAAAATCATTACGGAAAATTACAGTAACAGACCCAAGCAATTTATTGATCGTTTATATAGTATGGATTTGGATGAAAAGCTTGATATGGAGATCAAAGGTGAAGGAGAACCCTTTGTCAATTATCCCGGCGACAAATACTGGTCGGGGATATCCCTGCCCATGATGTCCATTGGTTATGAGCTGCAATTAACTCCTCTACAGATTCTTACTTTTTATAATGCCTTAGCCAACGGGGGTAAAATGGTAAAGCCGAAATTTGTTAAGAGTATCAGAGAACATGGTAAGATAGTAAAGTCTTTAGATACACAGGTTATTAATTCTGCAATATGCTCGAAATCCACTGTTCGTAAAGCCCAAAGCCTTCTTGAAGGGGTTGTTCAGGAAGGCACTGCCAGGAATCTGCGCAACGTCAATTTTAAAATAGCAGGAAAAACAGGTACTGCTCAGATTGCAAATGAAAAATACGGATACAGAAATGATTCGGATATAAGTTATCAGGCATCTTTTGTCGGATATTTCCCTGCCGATAATCCGAAATATTCATGTATTGTTGTGGTCAACTCACCCTCAAAAGATGTATATTACGGAAATGTGGTAGCAGGACCTGTATTCAGAGAAATTGCGGAAAAGGTTTATGCTACAAGTTTTGAAATGCATGAAGAATTGGAGCTGTCTCATAATGAGAATACCAGTGAGATGCCATATACCAAGCACAGCCACAGGGGAGAACTTAAAACGGCCTTGAAAGCTTTGGGGGTTAAAATTTATGAGAAGAATGTGGATTCGGAATGGGTGGTGACAAGAAAAAAGGATTCCCTGATAGCTCTGGACAACCGATATATTAATGGGAATACCATGCCTAATGTTATTGGAATGGGCTTGAAGGATGCCCTATATATACTTGAGAACCTTGGTTTGAATGTAGAGGTTGCCGGCCGGGGAAGCATAAGAAAACAATCCATACCCCCGGGGCAAGCCTTTGATAAAGGGGATAAAGTAAAGTTGACCACGAATTTTACGGAATGAAAGACATAAATATAATGGAATATATATGGACTATACGGAAGGATAAAATGAATGAATTAGATACATGAAGAAGGCATTGGAAGATATACTGGAAGACATCGAAATAGTCAAGAGCAAGGGCAGCCTGGATAAACAGGTGGATGACATAAGTTTTGATTCCCGTGAAGTAAAGCCCGGCAGCCTTTTCGTTGCTGTCAGGGGCCTTACTGTTGACGGCCATGATTATATTGATCATGCTGTAGATAAAGGTGCCTCGGTCGTGGTATGTGAGTCACTGCCGGCTCAGTTAACCGAAGGTATCAGCTATGTGGTGGTTTCGGATACAGCCGTTGCACTGGGCCGGATGGCTTCGGGATTTTTTGGAAATCCCTCTGATAAACTGAAGCTTGTTGGCATTACGGGAACCAACGGCAAAACCACTTCGGCAACATTATTGTATCACCTCTTTCTTCAAAAAGGAGTTAAAACAGGACTTATTTCCACCATTGCCAATTATGTGGATCGCGAACGGCTGCCTACAAAATACACCACTCCCGATGCCCTTAGCATCAATTCCCTTCTGAAGGAGATGGTAGACCGCGAATGCGAATATGCCTTTATGGAAGTAAGCTCCCATGCATTAAAGCAAAAACGTATTTCCGGTCTGCGTTTTGAAGGAGCCCTTTTCACAAATATTTCCCATGAACATCTGGATTACCACAAGACATTTTCGGATTATCTGCATTCCAAAAAAATGCTTTTCGATGACCATCTCGATCGGAATTCTTTTGCCCTGATCAATGCCGATGACCGGAATGGTCGGTATATGGTACAGAATACTATAGCTTCCGTTTATACCTATGGGCTTAAAACTTTTGCCGATTTTAAGGGAAAAGTGATGGAAAAACATATTGACGGTACCTTGCTTCATATTAACGCTCATGAGATATGGACTCAGTTTGCGGGCGAATTCAATGCCTCTAATCTTCTGGGGATTTATGGAGCAGCCCGCTTACTGGGATATGATGAAGCGCTTCTATTGAAAAATATCAGCAAATTGCAACCTGTGGAAGGCAGATTTGAAACTTTTAAGTCATCGAACGGGAAGACAGCGATTGTCGATTATGCTCATAGTCCCGATGCATTGGAAAATGTGCTTGCTACCATTCTTGGTGTTCAGAGAAAGGATCAGAAACTTATTACCGTGGTGGGAGCCGGCGGCGACCGCGATAAAGCGAAAAGACCGCAAATGGCGAAGATTGCTCTTCAGTATAGTTCTAAAGTCGTGCTGACTTCGGATAATCCACGGACCGAAGTTCCTGAAAATATCATTGAGGACATGCGGGAAGGAATAGAAAAAGGAGATGAACAAAAGGTTGTCAGTATTACAGATCGAAAGGAAGCGATAAAAACGGCCTGCATGATGGCCGGCAGCGGAGACATCATTTTTGTCGCAGGAAAGGGACATGAAACTTACCAGGAGATAAATGGAATACGTTATCATTTTGATGACAGAGAAATCATAAAGGAAATATTTAAAAACACTAAGGAAAAGTAAAAATTAAACGGTATTTGGACAAGAATCAAATGAAATTATATATCAGCCAGTTATTAGAAATATCTAACACAATACATTATTAAAGGAAATATGTTTTATCATCTTTTTAAATATCTTAATCAGTTTGATTTTCCGGGTGCAGGACTTTTTCAGTATATCTCATTCCGTTCTGCCATGACGATTATTGCTTCTCTGATCATTTCCATGGTATTTGGGCGTATGATCATCAATTATCTGAGCAAAATGCAAATTGGTGAAAAGGTCAGGGAACTGGGACTGAAAGGGGAGAAGAGTAAAGCGGGCACCCCGAGTATGGGAGGCATCATCATTCTGGCCTCAATTTTGATACCTACACTGCTTTTTGCCAATCTCACCAATATCTATGTGGTACTTATGCTCATTACCACCGTATGGCTTGGATTTGTAGGTTTTATGGATGATTACATAAAAATTTTCAGGAAAAACAAGGAGGGGCTTGCCGGAAAATTCAAAATTGCAGGTCAGGTGATATTGGGCCTCATAGTGGGCTTAACCCTCTACATGAGCGACGATGTGATGGTAAGAAGACAACTGAGTCCGGAAGAAGTGGAGGATAAATCAGCTGTGGAGGTAATGGAAGGGTATGAGCGTATTGATGAGGGAGAAAAACAATATACAAAGGATGTTAAGTCCACCATAACCACCATTCCTTTTGTTAAGAATAACGAATTCGATTATAAATACCTGATGGCATTTGCCGGTAAGTACAAGGATATGCTTGCGTGGGTGGCTTTTGTGATCATTACCATATTGATCGTTACAGCGGTTTCCAACGGGGCCAACCTTACTGATGGCCTGGATGGCCTTGCTACGGGCACATCCGCAATCATTGGTGCTACCCTTGGTATATTGGCATATGTTTCCAGTAATATGGTTTATGCGAACTATCTGAATATTATGTTTATTCCCTATTCGCACGAACTGGTAATTTATATCAGTGCTTTTATAGGGGCGACCATAGGGTTTATGTGGTATAACTCCTATCCTGCCCAGGTTTTTATGGGAGATACAGGAAGTCTTGCCCTGGGCGGAATCATTGCTGTTTATGCCATTGTTATCCGCAAAGAATTGCTTATACCCATCTTATGTGGAATTTTCCTGGTAGAAAGCATTTCGGTACTGTTGCAGGTATCTTATTTTAAATATACAAAACGAAAATACGGGATCGGAAAAAGAATATTCAAGATGGCACCGCTTCATCATCATTATCAGATGATAGGCTATTCCGAGCCAAAGATTGTCACCCGGTTTTTGATTGTAGGCATATTGCTGGCGGTTGTTACTATTGTTACACTAAAAATCCGGTAACCAAGAAAACAGGGATGAGTAACAAAATGGCCATATTGGGCGCAGGTGAAAGCGGAGCAGGTTCTGCTGTTTTGGCAAAACAACAGGGATTTGATGTTTTCGTGTCTGATCGGGGAATGGTGAAAACTTCCTATAAGCACCTGCTTGAGCAATATGACATACCTTATGAGGAGGGAGCCCATAGCCTGGATGAGGTTCTGAAAGCCAGAGAGGTGATCAAGAGCCCGGGTATACCTGAAGAAACGGATATTGTGAGATCGGTCCGTGAAGAGGGCATCCCGGTGATCTCTGAAATTGAATTTGCCGGGCGGTATACTTCTGCTTACAAAGTATGCATCACCGGAAGCAATGGAAAAACAACCACCACCAGGCTTACCCATTTTATACTGGATAATGCAGGGTTGAATGTTGGTCTGGCAGGTAATGTGGGGAATAGTTTTGCATATCAGGTGGCTACTGAAGATTTTGATTATTATGTGATTGAACTCAGCTCTTTTCAGCTCGACGGAATAGATGAATTTCGTCCCGATATAGCCGTGCTTCTGAACATTACCCCGGATCATCTCGACAGATACGGCCACAAACTTAAAAATTACGTGGATTCCAAATTCCGGATCACCATGAATTTGTATGCTGAGCATATTTTGATATATAATGCAGATGATAAGGTTATCAGGGAAGAACTCTCCAGAAGAAAACTTCCTGCTGAACAAATCCCTTTTTCTTATCAGACCGGTGTTACACCGGGAGCTTTTATTGAAGATGAAACAATGCATGTAACCTATAAAAACCATAAATTCACCATGTCAATACATGATCTGGCATTGAAGGGAAAACACAATGCGTATAATTCAATGGCCGCTGCAATTGCGGCTCAGGCCCTCAACATTCGTAAGGACTCCATAAGGAAGAGTCTGTCAAATTTCAAAGGTGTGGAGCATCGCCTTGAACATGTGCTGAATATACATGGAATTGAGTTCATCAATGATTCAAAGGCTACCAATGTCAATTCTACATGGTATGCTCTGGAGAGTATGCGGGCAAATCTTATCTGGATTGCTGGCGGGCTCGATAAAGGCAACGATTATTCCGCTTTGCGTGATTTGGTAGGCAGGAAAGTCAAAGCGATCATATGCCTGGGTGTGGATAATACAAAAATTCACGGCGCTTTTCAGGATATTGTTGACACCATTGTGGATGTAAAAACTGCTGAGGAAGCTGTCCGCACAGCTTATTATCTGGGAAAGAAAGGGGATACCGTCCTTCTTTCCCCTGCCTGTGCCAGCTTCGATCTTTTTGAAAACTATGAAGACCGTGGTGATCAGTTTAAACAGGCTGTACGTAATTTATAGAATATTTATAAAGCTAAAAGTTCGATATGAGGGATGTTCTGGCAAAATATTTTAAAGGAGACGGTGTGATCTGGGGCGTGGTCATCATTCTTTCGCTGGTTTCATTGCTGGCAGTTTACAGCTCTACCGGTACGCTTGCATATAAGTCGCAGGATGCAAGTACGGCCAGTTATATAATGAAGCACTTTTCCTTGCTTATATTGAGCCTGGTGATTATCTTTGTGGTTCATAACATCCATTTTAAATATTATTCCCGGCTTTCCCAGATATTACTCTTTATTGCCTTCATGCTTCTGATCGTCACCGCATTTATGGGAGCCAGCTATCACCAGGCCAAACGCTGGCTTATACTTCCTGGTATCGGTCTTACCTTGCAGACTTCCGATTTTGCCAAGCTTGCTCTGGTAATGTACATTGCCCGGGTATTATCTGTCAAACAATATACTATACAGTATTCAAAGGAGGTTTTGGGATATTTGTTTATTCCTACGGTGTTGATATGCGGGACCATACTGCCGGCCAATCTTTCTACCGCAGCCATACTCTTTATTACCGCAATGATACTGATGTTTATAGGCAGAGTAAGGGTCAAGTATTTATTGACACTGATGCTAACAGGCATCTTCATATTGTCTGTTATGATCGGGGGCCTCATGCTGTCCGGACAAAAGGTACGTATAGAAACCTGGGAAAACAGGATAGAAAATTTTGTGGGAGACGAGGGAGGGGATGATTATCAACTGGAACAATCAAAGATTGCCATTGCCACCGGCGGTATAATTGGGAAAGGTCCGGGAAACAGCACCCAGCGCGACTTTCTTCCTTACGCCTACTCCGATTTTATTTATGCATTGATTGTTGAAGAATATGGGTTTATAGGCGGATTGGTGGTTTTATTTCTATATATGTTTTTGTTTTACCGGGCAGGGGTGATCGTGAAGAAAAGCACGAGGACCTTCGGGGCCTTTCTGTCTATAGGTTTGGCTTTGTTGTTGGTCCTGCAGGCTATTGTCAACATGGGTGTTACGGTACACCTTTTTCCGGTTACGGGTCAGACCTTACCGTTTGTGAGTATGGGCGGGTCGTCGCTGATATTTACCAGCATTGCTATAGGTATTATATTGAATGTAAGCAGAAATGTGGAGAACAAATCGGATCACGCTGAAAATGCTGAGTCAGAAGATCCGGAATATGAAGATGGAGCAGATACTGAAGATGAATGATCGGGATTTAAATATTATTATAAGCGGAGGGGGAACAGGCGGACATGTGTTTCCTGCACTGGCCATTGCTGATGCATTGCACCGGATGGAGCGGCCGGTTAATATCCTTTTTGTCGGAGCCATTGGTCGCCTTGAAATGAAGAAGGTGCCGGAATCCGGATATCGGATCATTGGTCTGCCGATAGCAGGTATTCAACGCAGGCTCACATGGAAGAATCTTTTGGTGCCCTTTAAATTAATACAAAGCCTGAACCGTTCCAGGAAAATCGTGAAAGAATTTAAACCTGATGTGGTGGTTGGCGTGGGTGGATATGCCAGCGGCCCTGTTTTAAGGGTGGCAGAGAAGAATGGAATTCCGGTACTTATCCAGGAACAGAATTCTTATGCCGGCATTACCAACAGGTTGCTTGCAGGAAAAGCAGATAAGGTTTGTGTCGCTTATGAAGGGATGGACAAATATTTTCCTTCTGAAAAAATTGAGATCACCGGAAACCCATTGAGGAGCAATTTGTTTGGTTTGGAGTATAAGAAGGAAGATGCGCTGAAACATTTTGGGCTCTCCGGAGAGATGAAAACAATTCTGGTGATTGGTGGAAGTGGCGGTGCCCGTTCAATCAATGAGAGCATCATGGAACACCTAACGGAATTTGAGAATAAAGCAGTTCAGCTTATCTGGCAGTGCGGTAAGAATTATTATTCCCGTGCCCTGGAAGCGCTGATAGATTTCAGTTTACCCCATGTGCGTCTGGCGGATTTTATTGACCGGATGGATTATGCCTATGCAGCTGCAGATGTCATTGTATCAAGGGCAGGGGCAGGAACAATCTCTGAGCTGGCGCTGGTCAAAAAGCCGGTGATTTTGGTTCCTTCTCCCAATGTGGCAGAAGATCACCAGATGCGAAATGCCATGTCGCTGGTAAAGAAAAATGCAGCTGTGCTGGTAAGGGATGAAGAAGCACGGTCCGCGCTGGTGAATCAAGCATTTATGATTCTTGAGGATAATAGCAAGATGAAGGAATTGTCTGAAAATATAGCTAAAATAGCCAAACCTGATTCTGCCGGGAAAATCGCTGAAGAGGTGGTAAGGCTGGCAGATAAGGGCTGAAGGTATAAGACCCTCATGCTTGTTCTTCGCAACAGTCAGAGAAATAAACCGGAGGATTTGCATGAAGGATTGATAAAAAGGCGTGTATGTTTAAATTTTTTATTTGAATTATATAATAGTGAATCTGGAAAGAATAAATAGAGTTTATCTTATAGGAGTGGGTGGCATTGGAATGAGCGCCCTTGCCAGATATTTCAATGGCCAGGGGAAAGAAGTGGCCGGCTACGACAGGGTGTCCAAACCCCTGACACAGCAACTGGAAAAAGAAGGCGTTATTATACATTATGAAGATGAGCCGGGACTAATACCTTCTGCATTCACCCGGGATAAGAAGCGGACGCTGATTGTTTATACCCCGGCCATCCCCAGTGATCACAGAGAGTTGAAGTTCTTCACGAACCATGGGTATACCGTGCTCAAACGTTCGGAAGTTCTGGGTGAAATCTCCAAAGGAAAAAATTGTCTGGCTGTTGCCGGTACTCATGGTAAAACCAGCGTTTCGTCCATGCTGGCACATCTGCTCAATAACAGTTCTTTTGGATGCAATGCCTTTTTGGGCGGCATATTGAAAAACTATAACTCTAACCTCATTGTTAACAGGAAGAGCCAACTGATGGTTGTGGAAGCCGATGAATTTGACCGCTCTTTCCTGAATCTGAGTCCGGATATGGCGCTGATCACCTCTATTGATGAAGATCACCTCGACATTTATAACGATAAAGAATCTATTCAGGAGGCCTTTGAAGCATTTGTCAATAAGCTGCCGCAAAACGGCACGCTCATCTGCCATAAAGACATCTTGTTGAATATCCCCGGTGAGAAGAATCTGCAGACTTATACCTATTCACTGAATGCAGGTGCCAGCTTTTATGCTTCGAATATAGAAATTATAGATGCTAAGTACCGGTTCGATCTTGTTACGCCACGGGAAACACTGAAAAATTTCACGCTTTCCGTTCCGGGTTTGGTGAATGTAGAAAATTCGGTGGCAGCTTTGTCCATGGCTTATATACAAAATATTGACAGAGAGTATTTATTTAAAAACCTTTCCAGTTTCCAGGGCATCGAAAGGCGGTTTGACATTCAGTTTAAGCAGGATGGAGTTGTGTATATAGATGATTATGCCCACCACCCGCGGGAAATTAGTTATACCATTCGCTCCGTTCGCGATTTTTATCCGAAAAGAAAAATAATCGGTGTGTTTCAGCCTCACTTGTATTCGAGGACACAGCATTTTGCCAGACAGTTTGCAAAAAGTCTTGAGCTACTGGATGAATTGATTCTTCTGGATGTTTATCCAGCCCGAGAGAAGCCAATAAAGGGTGTCAATTCGGAGCTAATACTGAAATATATTGAAAACATACCGGGTACAGTTTGTTCCATGGAGGATCTGTTGGATATGTTAAATGAAAGAGATATAGAAATATTGATCACTATGGGGGCCGGAGATATCGACCGTATGGTTAAGACCATTTGTAATCATCTGCAGGAACGTTACAGTAAGGAATGAAAAAGTTGTTGCCACATATTAGGTTGCCCTTGAGCAAGATAAAGTATATATCCCTTTGGTTGGGTATTTTGCTCTATCTGGTATTTTCCCTTTCTTTTACGGAAGAAAAGAGAAAGAATACCATATGCAGCGAGATCCGGGTGCAGGTGGTGGACAGCCTTAGTGACCGTTTTGTAACGGACGACAATATCAAAGATTTCGTTCATGATCTGGATATGAAAATATTGGGAGAGCCTTTTAAAAATGTCAACATCAGGGAGCTGGAGCGTTATTTGAATGCGCGGGATGATATCCGGGAGGCAGAAGCTTACTTTACAGCCGATGGAACTTTGTATCTGCAGATTGATCAGCGGAATCCGGTTGTACGGGTTATTAACAACGGGGGGCAGAGTTTCTATATTGATGATGAAGGAGTCATTATGCCCTTGTCAGAAAGTTATTCCTCCCATGTGCTTATAGCTTCGGGGGAAATCAATGAGTTTTCTGAGGTAGTCGCTAAAGATAGGCTGAATTGCCCCGGTGCCAATGGGGATGAGCCGGATCATCAGATGTGCGAGATATATGAGCTGGCAACTTTCATTCATGGAGATTCCTTCTGGAAATCACAGATTGAGCAGATTTATCTTAACCATGAAGGGGGGTATGAGCTTATTCCCCGGGTTGGTGGTCATTTGATACTGTTCGGTGAGTTTGAAGACTACCGGGAGAAATTCAGGAACCTGAAAGCCTTCTATAAAAAGGGGCTCAATAATGTAGGATGGAACCAATATATGAAGATCAATCTTAAATACGACAATCAAATAATCTGCACAAAAAGATAATCAAAATGAGTCATAATAACGAACATCTTGTAGCTGCTGTAGACATAGGAACCACTAAGGTTGCTACCATTGTAGGCAAAATGAAGGAGAACGGCAAGGTCCAGATTATGGGCGTAAGCAAAACTCCTTCAACAGGTATCAAACGCGGAGTTGTCCAGAATATCGATGAAACTGTGAATGCCATCAAAAAAACCGTAAGTGAAGTCCAGGCTGCTTCCGGCACCAAATTTTCCAATGTTTTTGTCGGTATCGCCGGACAACATATTAAAACCATCCGGAACAGGGGATACATCAATCGCAATTCTTCTGAGGATGAGATTACACGCGAGGATATTGATGCCCTCATCCGGGAGATGTACAATATCTCTATAGATGTGGGAGAGGAAATCGTTCATGTACTGCCTCAGAATTTTATTGTAGATAATGAAACGGGAATAAAAAACCCGGTGGGCATGTTGGGGCGCCGGGTGGAGGCCAATTTTCATATTGTGATCGGTCAGATTACCTCGGCCAGGAACATAGGCAAGTGCATCAATAAAGCTGATCTTAACCTGAATGAGTTGATCCTCCAGCCACTGGCTTCTTCCACAGCCATACTCACTGCCGATGAAAAGGAGGCCGGAGTGACCCTGGTAGATATCGGCGGCGGAACCACCGATGTGGCAGTTTACTATGATGACATCATACGCCATACGGCTGTTATTCCATTCGGAGGAGATGTGGTGACCAAGGATATCAAGGAAGGTTGTTCCATTCTCCAGAGACAGGCCGAATTGCTGAAGATACAGTACGGATCGGCTCTTGGAGATCTGGCAAGAGAGGATGAAGTGGTTTCTATTCCCGGGATTAGCGGAAGGGAGCCCAAGGAGATCACACTGAAAAGCCTGGCTTATATCATTCAGTCCAGGATGGAGGAGATACTTAATGCCGTGCTTTATGAAATAGAAAACTCCGGATATTATGAAAGGCTGAGCGCCGGAATTGTCATTACCGGAGGAGGTGCATTGCTGAAGGATCTTCCCCAGCTGGTCAAATTTGTTACAGGGATGGATGTCAGATTGGGTTATCCGGCAGTAAATCTGGCGGCAGAAAGCGTAGAGATAGTGAATGACCCCATATTTTCAACAAGTGTCGGTCTGGTACTCAGGGGATATGAGATCTATCAGCAAGACAAGGAGAAATACGAGGAAAAAGAGGAAGAGCAGGAAATGGAAACAAGGGAAGAAAGTGAACCGGAGAGACAGGAGAGCGAGAAAAAGAATTTTTTTTCCAAGCTTAAAGATGCTTTTAATGATATATTCGAAGAAAACGATACGGAAATGTAAAAAATGACGCAGCGACTCATTTTGATTGTAAAAAGTATTGTAAAATTTTCAAATCCAATATTATGGCTGAAGACAGACTCATGAATTTTGATTTGCCGATAGACGGGTCTTCCATCATTAAAGTTGTCGGAATCGGTGGAGGTGGCGGTAATGCCATTAATCACATGTATAATCAGGGCATTAAAGATGTCAATTTTGTGGTATGCAATACCGATGCTCAGGCGCTTTCCAGAAGCCCGGTTTCGGTAAAGATTCAGCTTGGCGAATCGCTTACCGAGGGCCGTGGCGCTGGCAACAAACCGGAGATCGGCAGGCAGGCCGCCATTGAAAACCTGGATGATGTAATGGAAGCGTTAAGCAGCAACACCAAAATGGTTTTTCTTACTGCAGGCATGGGAGGAGGCACCGGTACGGGCTCCATTCCCATTATAGCCAAAGCTGCCAAAGAGCAGGGAATCCTCACCGTTGCCATTGTGACCATCCCATTCCGGTTTGAAGGACAGAGGAGAATCAACCAGGCTATAGAAGGTATCCACGAGCTCGGTCAGTATGTAGACTCCCTGTTGGTGATCAACAATGAAAAATTGCGTGAGGTGGCCGGGAATATGAAATTATCGGAGGCCTTTTCGCATGCCGACAACATTCTGGCTGCCGCTGCCAAAGGCATCGCAGAGATCATCACGGTCCCCGGTTATGTCAATGTGGATTTTGCAGATGTCCATACTGTACTGGCCGACAGTGGTGTTGCTCTTATGGGGACAGGAATGGCCGAAGGAGAAAACCGGGCCACCACAGCCATAGAGGAAGCACTCAGCTCTCCTCTGCTTAATGACAACGACATTACCGGTACAGAAAATATCCTGCTTAACATCAACTCGGGAAACGAAGAGATCACCATGGATGAGATCGGCGAGATCACTGATTATATCAATGCCGAGGTAGGTGCCAATCCGAACATCATCTGGGGTACCGGTACCGATGAAACACTCGAAAACTGCGTCAGCGTCACCATTATCGCTACAGGGTATGAGGACAGCAGCATACCCGAACTGTATACCAAGAAATCCTATAAAAAGAAGGTGACCCTGGAAGAGGGAAACAAGGCGGGCGAAAATGTGGAATATACCCAATACAGCAGCAACGGCAATGAGCAACCGGATGCTCCGCCAAATAACAGGCAGAGAACGTTTGATTTCGATATTCACAATGAGCAGAAAAAAGATACCTTTATCGTCAAACACAAAAAGAATAAAGATGCGGATGGGGATGAACAAACCCCTATAAGTAAGGATGAGATGCTTGAGAAGCTCCGCGAGAACCGTGAGAATGCTTCTAAAGAGTCGAAAAATGTATTGCGGGATCTGAAAAATGTTGAGGCCCTTGAAAATGAACCGGCTTATAAGCGCAAAAAGATAAAAATTGATCATCCTCGATACAGCAAGGATTCAAAAGTGTCACGCTATACCCTCTCTGATGATGATACGGATGAAGAGGGCAAGAAAAAAACCCTGTTGAGGGAAAACAATTCCTATCTTCACGACAACGTTGATTAAAAAATAAAGCTCATGTTTATTACCAATACAGAGCATATTGCTCAGAAGTAGTTATTTATAGATTGAGATTTGGAATTTACCATAAGTTTCTGTTTAGGTTTGGATTGGATGTATAATCATTCAATCAGAGATGAACTTTAAATTAAACGTATAATGTTATGGCTATACTGCAAAACATAGAGTCTGAGATCAAACAGGCTTTAAGAAACAAACAGAAAGAGCGTCTGGAAGCTTTGCGTTCCATTAAAACTGCCCTCTGGAAAGCCAAAACCGATAAAGCGGCTGATGAGCAACTCTCGGAGGAAGAAGAGATCCAGGTACTGCAAAAACAACTGAAGCAGCGAAAAGAATCGGCAGAGATTTATGAACAGCAGAACCGTAACGAGCTGGCAGAGACCGAGCGCAAGGAAGCGGGAGTTATCCAGGAGTTTTTGCCTCAGCCCATGAGTGATGAGGAACTCACTGAGGCGATAAGGGGGATCATTGATGAGGTAGGAGCCACCTCCATGAAAGATATGGGCAAGGTGATGGGCATTGCCAACCGGCAGCTGGCAGGCAAGGCTGAAGGTAAGGTCATCGCCGATAAAGTGAAATCCATGCTTTCCGGTTAGTAGACCTGTGTTATAATTGTTTGTTTTTATGGTATTAAGGAAATAGATAGGCAGGAGATTCGTCTGTTCGCCCGAAAGGGCTGGTTTGTCTTAATATATGTGCTCCCGAATTTCCCGGATTCATTTAAGGGTCCGGGAAATTTCATGGCATGCCCGGCGAATCTTTATAATGAGAGAATGATAATATGGTTGAATTTGAAGAAAGAAATTAATGTATTGTCACATCGCTAAATGGGATAAATTGTTGAATGTTTAAATTTTAAGGTGTGATGTGTACTAGTTTATGTTTTGGTTGCAGGATTATCAGGCAAAGAAAGATTTTCGGAACAAGAGAACCACATAAAATAAACCTTAAATCTGCAGTATTTAGCCTAAGCTCTACCCGCCCTCATAATGTAACAATTTAACAAGGTGTCAATGCACTTATCTTCTCATTTTCCCGTCTAATTTCTCAGCCTTTGCCTCATTCAACCATAATCCCCGCCGCAAATCTGCCACAGGGATTTCCGAGCCTCCGTGCCGAGAAAAATGTTTCATGGCTTTTAAAGGTACAGATAAGGGCCAGTTCGATGTTATCCGCTTTCAGCCCGCCTATGAGGAGCTGCTGGCGGTTGGCCTCCCAGAGGTCGAACCTGGCCTTGCCGTCTGGTTCCGGTTTCAGCACCGATTCGGCATGGATATAAGGATTGTTTTGTACCGCCTTCACCACGTTTTGTCCGACCTGGTAGTTTGCCGGTCCGATGGAAGGTCCGATGCCGGCCATTATGTTTTGGGAGCTGCAGCCAAACTGTTCTTTCATCACATCCACCGCCTCCAGGGTAATGGACTGCACCGTGCCCCGCCATCCTGCATGAACGGCTGCCACCACCTTTTTTTGTGGGTCATACAATAGTAAGGGCACGCAGTCGGCAGTGAGCACTGATACACAAATTTCCGGCAGGTCAGTTACCAGACCATCGGTTTCTGTGGTTCGATCCTTTAGCTCTTCGTAACTGCGTATCACCTTGATGTGGGCTGTGTGCGTCTGCCCCGGGAAAAGCAGCATTCCGGTGGTAATTTCTAGCTCCCGGGCCAGGCGGCGGCGGTTTTCCAGAACATGTTCCTTGAGATCGCCGGCCGTGTAGCTCTGGTTGAAGGTGGAATAAATTCCTTCACTAACCCCTCCGAACCGGGAAGTAACATAATGCAGTATGTCCTTTTCCTGCTCCAGCAGCTCAAACTGCCACAATGGTATGGAGTGGTTCGTTTTTTCGATCATGACGCTGGTATTTTGAACCGGCAAATTAACAAAAATACTTTCAGGGATTGACAACGACAGTGGCATATTTTCAGATTAGATCCTTTGCTGGTTAGAGCGGAGAGCATAGAGCGCAGAGCTCAGAGCAAAGAGCAAGAAGTGTCAGGTTTAAGGCTATGAACAGAGAGCATAGGGCATAGGGTGAAGAGCACAGAGCAAGAGTTTTTACATACCGTTTCCCGGGTCTCTATTTCCGTGTTTCGTGTTGCCAACTTCCGCCAGGCGAGACCAACATCTTCCCAAACTCCAGTCAAACAATCAAACTTTTTTGTCAAACTTTTAAACAACCAAACATTTTTCATATTCAATCATTTAAGCATTGCCTTACCTCAGCTCAATAAAACAGCATTCCTCTCGTTATGGCAATGGACAGGCAAAAATTGCAGTGGGATCTGTTGCATTTGTGAATAATTTATTATCTTTGCGCTACTGATTAGCGAAGGAAAGAAATAACACAGGGTCGTGTGGCCGAGGGGCTTAGGCGTCGGTCTGCAAAACCGGTTACGGCGGTTCGAATCCGCCCACGACCTCATAAAATTGTCGCAATCATCACGCATAAAGATGGTTGCGATTTTTTATGCTCAATTTTTCCCACATTTTCCCCTCAGCTTGTAATGCTGATATTTTGGTGATTTTAATTTACCTTCTTGTTTTAATCTTCATTTTTAGCTGACTATTAGCAAGAAAGTTATATGCATCTTCCCCAAAAAGCCGCATAATATAATCTAAATAACTATATTTTAATGAATTACAATAACAAAGATAAATTTTACTTTAAGAGTCACATGGAACCTCCAATGATATGATCAAGAATTTTGTTTTTATTTAAGTAATGTTCTCTAAATAAATAGTTTATTGGGTTTGTAAAATTGTTTTAATTTATAAATGCGTGGGAAGATGTGGGGAAATATTTTGAATTCATTATTTTTGTAGCATAATTTAATTGAAAGATTATGGCAACGATAAAGTTTTTCATCAGACAACCAAAGGACAAAGATAGGCTGTGTACCATATATATACGCTTAAAGCATGGGAGAGCAACAGATATTACCACCTCAACGGAATATCGGCTCAAAGCCCATCAATGGAGTGAAGCAAAAAATAAACCTAAGGTACATGTTGATCCTGAGGTAACAGAAACCATAGATGAGGGATTGGAAGATTTACGAAATCATATTTTGAAGGAATTCAATCAGGGAAGCAGGAAAGGAGAAGAAATCAATAAAAAGTGGCTGGATGATAAAATACATGCATTTTTCCACCCAAAAGTAAAGAAACACAATTTAACCTTAATAGAATATGTTGATCAATTTATAAAGGAGATGGAAAATGGTGAACGTAAATATTTGAAACGTTCTCCAGGTGGAAATACCTGGGAACAATATACCCATGGTACCATTAAAACTTATAAAACTTTTAAGGCACAGTTGGAGGCGTATGAAAAGGACAGGAAGGTAAAATTAAAATTCAATGAAATTGATCTTGACTTTTACAAAGACTATGTCAGATTCTTTGAAGAAGAGAAAAAGAATCTGAACACGGATAAGGTTACAAAAAAAAGTTATAAGCCCAACACTATAGGTAAACAAATCAAGCATCTTAAGACCATTATGAGAGCTGCAGAAAAAGCTGGTCTGCATTCAAATGAATATTATAAGACAGATGAATTCATAACATACCGGGAAGATATTGAACCCGTGTATTTAACGGAGGAGGAAATTGACCGGCTCTATAAGTTGGATCTCTCAGGGAAAGGAAATGAGCATCTTGAAGTGGCAAGGGATGTTTTTTTGGTAGGTTGCTGGACAGCTTTACGGTATAGCGATTATTCCCGGATAAACAAAAACCATATTACTACCACCGGAAAAGGCGTTAAAGTAATCCGCATCAAAACCCAAAAAACAGGGGAACCTGTTGATATACCGATCAGGCCGGAACTGGATGCAATATTACAGAAGTATGATTATACACTGCCCAAAACCCACGAGCAGAAGGTAAACAAGTATATTAAGCAAATAGCTGAAAAAGCGGAAATCAATGAAAGTGTCAGAATAACAGAAGTTAAGGAGGGAAAGAAAGTTGATAAAGCAGTGCCTAAACATTCTCAGATAATGACCCATACAGCCCGGAGAAGCGGAGCAATCAATATGTTTAAGGCAGGAATTCCGGCCATTAGTATAATGAAAATCACCGGCCACAGAACGGAGGAAAATTTTCTCAAGTACATCTGTATTGACAGGGAGGAAAACGCCGAGTTAATGTTCAACAATGATTACTTTCAGGGAAAGATGAGGGTGGCAAAATGATATGTTTTTTATGTCTGATATATAAGAGTTTTTAATATCATTCGATGCGGTAGAAGAATGACTTTGATTATCAGAACATTAATTGGCGCAAACCATTCAAATAAAAAAGCTTTTTTACAAGCGGGGTAGATGGTTTATATCCATTATCACACACAATTGAAAATTAAAAAGTTAAGCCACTTGAAAAAATCAAGAAATTTTTTGTTTGCAAACAATTTGCATAACTTCGCTTTAAAAATATACTGTTATAATTTGTTAAAATTATAAATTTACTTATGTTAGTTCCAAATTTATTATTAAATTTAACCAATTAAGATTTTGGCCAATGAGTAAATTACCAAATGCTCCATTATTGGAAGTTATTTTTGAATTAAGATGGCAAAGCAATAATCCAGAAGATCTTAAGAAAGCTCAATATATTCATGGAGATCTGTATTCTTCTTTAAAAGAAAAGTATCCGGTAAGAGAGTCTTTGGTTCCTCCAGAAGTTCCTTTAGAAGTTTTACTGAATAAACCTGTTCATAGATTCCGGGCAGACCCAAATAATTATCCATTATATCAAGTGGGGCCGGGTTTATTAACATTGAATACTACAGATGAAATATATTACTGGGAAGACTTTTATAATAAGGCAAATGAATTGTTAGAAGCTTTCATTAACATTAGTCCTTTTGACCAAAAAAAGGATTTTTATCCTAATTTAATTTATTATGACTTTTTTAAGTTTGACTTTGAAAGAAATAATGTAAATAAGTATATAAGTGATAATTTCAATATAAAGTTTGAACAGCATTTTCTTAATGTTGATGCAAACCCAAACAATATAAATATTGGCTTTTATTATCGAATAACCTTAGGAGATATAGCTATAATGTTTAGAAGAGGAAAGAATAAAAAAGATGAAGATGGGATCGTTGTTCAAACAAAATTACACGGCAAAGCGTATAAACTTGAAAAAGATAGTTTACTTTCTTGGTTATCTGAAGCTCATGAGTTTTGCAGTGAAGCCTTCAAAAAATTGATTTCTGGACCTTTATATGAATCATTTAAAAGAGAGTACTATGAATAACAATTTTATCAATACTTATCCTCAAAGTATATTTGAGTTCGAAAAAGAAGAAAGTGAGTTTTCAGGAACTGCTGTTAAAATTGAACCTAAATTTGTAATCTTTAGTAGTAGGATCAATATAACCGAATTTTTGGAAAATTGGATTTCTGTGAATCCTGATTATTTTCCAACAGGCACTTCTATTCAACTATATAAATATGAAGAATATGAGAAATCACTGGAACATATTGAAGATGAAGATAGTTTAGATTTTCATGACATTGATTCAAAGCCTAAATTTAAGAGTGTTCAAAAAAAAGTTAAAATTCGATCTGTATCAAAGTATAAACCAAAAGGTCTTATATAAATGGGCGATTGTGAATACCCTTGGTATAAAGAAATACAAAATAGTAGAAACATTGAACAAGGAGATTTTATTCCTGATTGTCCAATTATTGTGCCTCCAAGAGATATTGCACAGGATTCAACACCAGAAGTTGATATTAACCTTATTGATTCTATAGTATTATCTCAATCTTGCGATCTTGTCAATGATAAATTGGAAATTGTTTTAGTTTGTCCTTATTATCCCGTTTCTGAATTCATAAAAAATCAAAAAAATCCTGGTAAGCCAGAGAAAGAAAAAAAGAATTTAATCCAAGGTAAGTATGCTGGGTTTCATATATTAGAGAAATATCCCGGCTATCTTGATGAATTGCAGGTTGTGGATTTTAAAAACGTATATGGCATTAAAATTGAAGCATTGAGAGATATTGCTGAATCCATAGAAAAAAGAATCCGTTTACTACCACCATATAGAGAACACTTATCACAAGCATTTGCAAGATATTTTATGAGGGTAGGTTTACCTCAGGATATTATTCTTGAAGATGATTAAAACTTGATTTAAAACATTAGTGCTTCTACTGTTTATTATACTACCCCAAATACCTTTCCATCAACCTATGAAACATCTTATTATGGGAAGGATACCTCAGATGCAAAAGTTCATGCACAATGATCTCGTCCCTTCTTTTTTGGGAGAAATCCAGTACTTCCGTATCAAACGTCAGACGTCCCTTACTTGAGCAGCTTGTCCATTTGCGTTTCATATTTCTGATATGAACCTGTTTGGATTCTATTCTATCTTTACTGTCCAATTCCAGAGTGCGCATTCTCAGTTTCTTCCAGGCAATCCCTTCTATAAACATTGGTATGGTACATAGGCTGTTTTTAATTGTCCCAAGGGTTAATCCTGATCTCTGCCCGGAACTGTTTTGGAACAAAACATCCATCATGTAAATCATGTTCATCTTTTCAGGTAAGCTATGACAATAATATTGAAATGCAAATATAACAGTAATTCAGAAAACTTTTTAAAGCATTAATTGACAGAGTTTTGGAAAACTCGCTTTTCGAGTTATTTATTATTTTTTTGATATTTAGGTAGGGGGGTAAAAACCCC